>DATADT010000181.1:0-5177 GCA_036258355.1 Burkholderiales bacterium | reverse complement strand
GCGCCGCTCAGGTTCACGCCGATGCGCCGGTTCCACTCGCGCAGCGCGAGCTTTTCCACCGGTCCGGCGTGGGGATTCGCGATCCCCGCGTTGTTCACCAGGCCGTCCAGTCGCCCGAAGCGCCTGACCACGGCGCGGACGCACGCGCGCACCTGTGGCTCGCTAGCGACGTCACATTTGACGAAAGGTAAATTTCTCCAGCGACGCTCGATCGCCTTGACGTCCGCGACCGCGACTTGCCAGCCGCGCGCGGCGAGCGCGATCGCGATCGCGCGCCCGATGCCTTGCGCCCCGCCGGTCACCAGCGCAACTTTATCCACGCACACCTCCCTTGCCGATTCTATTTGGACTAGACTTGCCCCCGGAGGACCGGCTCGCAAGGAGGGCGCCATGCAAGTTAAGGAAATCCTGCGCGTCAAGGGTAACCGGCTGGTGAGCATCGAGCCGGCAAGCCGAGCGGCGGATGCGGTGGCGACGATGGCGAGGGAGAACCTCGGCTCGCTGGTGGTGCTCGAGCAGGGGCGCATGGTCGGCATGCTGACGTTCCACGAGCTGCTGCGCGGGCTCGCCTCGCGCGGCGGCACGCTCGGCGAGGTGAAGGTCGCCGACATCATGCAACGCAATCCGGTCACCGCAGCGCCCGACATGGAAGTGAACGACCTGCGCCGCACGATGATCGACACCGGGGCGCGCTACTTGCCAGTGATGCAGGAAGGCAGGCTGATCGGCGTGATCTCGTTCCGCGATGTGGCCAAGGCAGTCCTCGAAGAGCAGGATTTCGAGAACAAGATGCTGAAGGGCTACATCAAGAACTGGCCCGCCTGAGCGTATTTGAAGCGACGTAATCTCCTGCTGGGCGCGGGCGCCGCGCTCGCAGGTTCGGCTGCTTTCGCCGCGTGGCGCTACTGGCCGGAGCAGGGGTTCTGGAATCCCTGCCGCGCGCGTCTGCCGCGCCGCCTCGCCGAGCACGAGCTCGTGCGCGCCGCGTGGGACGGCATCGACCCCGCGCAGTGCTGGGACGGCCACTCGCACCTTATCGGCACCGGCGATTCGGGGAGCGGCATCTTCGTCAACCCCGCGACCGACAGCCTGCTCAATCCGGGTCAGTACGCGCGCCGGCTCTTCTTCCTGAACGCGGGCTGCGTGCACGATGCGACGGAAAGCGTCGATCGGGCGTATGTCGAGCGCATGCGTAACCTGATCGACAGCCTGCGGCCGGGATGCAAGCTGCTGCTATTCTCATTTGAGCGCGCCTACCACGAGGCGGGCGAGCCCGACATCGAGCGCACTATGTTCCACATCCCGGACGCGTACGCGCGCGATGTGGCGAAAAAGCATCCCGAGTACTTCGAGTGGGCAGCTTCGATTCACCCCTACCGCCAGGATGCGATCGAGGCGCTCGAGCAGGCGAAGCGCGACGGCGCGCGCGCGGTGAAATGGCTGCCTTCGGCGATGGGCATCGATCCGGCCTCGCCGAAATGCGACCGCTTCTACCACGCTCTGTTCAAGAACGATGTTCCGCTGATCGCGCATGCGGGGCTCGAGCGCGCAGTGCTCGGGCGCGAGGCGCACGACTTCGGCAACCCGCTGCGGCTGCGCCGCGCGCTCGATGCCGGGGTGCGCGTCGTGATCGCGCATTGCGCCTCGATGGGCCAGGACCAGGACCTCGACCGCGGCCCGAATGGTCCTTATGTGGACAGCTTCTCGCTCTTCGTTCGGGTATTCGAGAAATACCCCTCTTGCTTCGGCGACATCTCCGCCATGACGCAGGTGAACCGCGCCGGCCCGGCGCTCGCGCGCGTGATCGAGGAGCAGGGCTGGCATGCGCGGCTCCTCAACGGCTCGGACTATCCGCTGCCCGGCGTGATGCCGATCTTCTCCGTCGACTATCTGGTCTCGCTCGGAATGATCGCGCCCTCCGCGGGCGACGCGCTGCGCGAGATCCGGCTGCACAACCCGCTGCTCTTCGATTTCGTGCTCAAGCGCACGCTCAGGTCGAACGGACGCTCGCTCACGGCGCGCGTCTTCGAGACGCGCGCGTTTTTCGTGAGATGATTTCCCCATGTCGGGCAACAGCTTCGGCACGCTCTTCTGCATAAGCTCGTTCGGCGAGTCGCACGGCCCCGCGTACGGGGGCGTGGTCGACGGCTGCCCTCCGGGTCTGCAGCTCGGCAATCAGGATATTCAAAAGGAGCTTGACCGCCGCAAGCCGGGCTCGTCGCGCCACGTCACGCAGCGGCGCGAGTCCGACGCGGTGGAGATCCTGTCGGGCGTCTACGAAGGCCGCACCACCGGCACCGCCATCGGCTTCTTGATCCGCAACGAGGACGCGCGCTCGAAGGACTACGCCGCGATCGCGGACAAGTTTCGCCCCGGGCATGCCGATTACACCTACTGGCAGAAATACGGCGTGCGCGACGCGCGCGGCGGCGGCCGCGCCTCGGCGCGCGAGACCGTGGTGCGCGTCGTCGCGGGCGCGATCGCGAAGAAGTGGCTGAAGGAGCGCTACGGCGTGGTGATCCGCGGCTATCTTGCCCAGCTAGGTCGGATCAAGATTCCGTTCCAGACCTGGGACGCCGTCGACGCCAACCCCTTTTTCTCTCCCAATAATGAGCTCTTGAAAAACCTGGAAGCGTTCATGGACGAGCTGCGCGCAAGCGGCGACTCCTGCGGCGCGCGCGTCAACGTCGTCGCGCAGGGCGTGCCGGTGGGGTGGGGCGAGCCGGTGTACGGGCGGCTTGATGCCGACATCGCCTGGGCGATGATGTCCATCAACGCGGTCAAGGGCGTGGAGATTGGCGCGGGCTTTGCCGCGGTCGAGCAGAAGGGCAGCGAGCACGGCGACGAGATGACCCCACAGGGGTTCGTCGGCAACAACAACGGCGGCGTGCTCGGCGGCATCTCCACCGGGCAGGACGTCACCGTCTCGCTCGCGCTCAAGCCGACTTCCAGCATCCGCCTGCCCCGGCGCACCATCGACGTCCGAGGCAACCCGGCGACCATCGAGACCACGGGGCGGCACGATCCCTGCGTAGGCGTTCGCGCAACCCCCATAGCCGAGGCCATGCTCGCCTGCGTTCTGATGGATCATGCGCTGCGTCATCGCGCGCAATGCGGCGATGTCACGCCGCCGACGATAGTAAAGGTGCCTAAAATCAATTAGTATGGTTACAAAGCTGGCCACAAAACCTCCAAGAGAGAAGAGTATGAGCAACAAAGGGCAGTTGCTACAAGACCCGTTTTTGAACACGCTGCGCAAGGAGCATGTCCCGGTCTCGATCTACCTCGTGAACGGGATCAAGCTGCAGGGACAGATCGAGTCGTTCGACCAGTACGTGGTGCTGCTGCGCAACTCCGTCACCCAGATGGTCTACAAGCACGCCATCTCCACCGTCGTCCCGTCGCGCCCGATCAGTCTCGGACCCGACAAGGACGCCGAATAAGACACTGCTAGAAAGACCCGCCGCAGCCGCCGATCCCCAGGCGGCGGTCATCGTCTGCCTCGACTTCGGCGAGCCTCACTACGAGGAGTCGGTCGAGGAAGCCGTGCGCCTGGTGCAAAGCGCAGGCGTGCTTCGTTTCCGGGTGCTGAAGGGCAGGAGGGCGAGGCCCGACCCGCGCCTCTACGCCGGCAGCGGCAAGGTGGAGGAAATCGCCAGCGCCGCCGCGGAGCTCAACGCGGCCACCGTCGTGTTCAATCACGCGCTGTCCCCCGCACAGCAGCGCAATCTGGAGAAGGAACTTGAGCGCCTCGTGATGGATCGCACCGACCTGATCCTCCACATCTTTGCCCAGCGTGCGCAGACCACCGAAGGCAAGCTCCAGGTCGAGCTCGCGCAGCTCGAGCGCCTGTCGACGCGCCTGGTGCGGGGCTGGACGCACCTCGAGCGCCAGCGCGGCGGTCTGGGCAAGACCGGCGGGCCGGGAGAAAAGCAGATCGAGCTCGACCGGCGCTACATCAGCAAGCGCGTGCGCGTGCTGAAGGACAAGCTCGACACCCTGCGGGAGCGAAGAAGCGTGCAGCGCCGCGCGCGCGCGCGGGCTGAGGTGCTTTCGGTCTCGATCGTGGGCTACACCAACGCCGGCAAGTCGACGCTGTTCAATGCGCTCGCCCGCGCCAAGGCCTACGAGGCGGACAAGCTTTTCGCCACCCTGGACACCACCAGCCGGCGCATCTGGATCAAGCAGGCGGGATCGGTGGTGGTCTCGGACACGGTGGGCTTCATCCGCGACCTGCCGCACGGCCTGGTGGCGGCATTTCGCGCCACGCTCGAAGAAACGGTGCACGCCGACCTGCTGCTGCACGTGGTCGACGCCGCCTCGCCGGCGCGCGACGAGCAGGCGGCCGAGGCGAACAAAGTGCTCGCCGAGATCGGCGCCGACCTGGCACCCCAGGTCGTGGTGTGGAACAAGATCGACGCCGCCGGGTTCGAGCCCGCGGTCGAGCGCGACCAGTATGGTAGGATTTCCCGCGTATTCGTGAGCGCGCGCACAGGCGTCGGGTTGGAGTTGCTGCGCGGCGCCATCGCAGAATTCGCAAAGGCCCGGGCCGCGCAACGAAGCGCCACCGCACTCCCCCTGCAACTCACTAGATAAATGTCCTTGAACGACCCCAACTGGGGGCGCGGCTCCCGCGGGCCGCAGGGCCCCGGCGGTGGCAACCAGGGTCCGCCGGACCTCGACGAGCTGTGGCGCAACTTCAACCGCCGGCTCTCAGAGCTCTTCGGCCGCCGCCGCGGCGGCGGCGACGAGCCGCCGCGGCCGCCGAGCGCGCGCGGCCTGGGCGGCGGCGCCGGCGTGCTGATCGCCCTGGTGCTCGCGGTATGGCTCGCGAGCGGCTTCTACATCGTGGTGGAAGGCCAACGCGGCGTGGTGCTCACCTTCGGCCGCTACTCGCAGGAGACCATGCCCGGGCTGCGCTGGCGGCTGCCGTGGCCGATCCAGTCGAACGAGATCGTGAACCTGGCGCAGGTGCGCACGCTGGAGGTCGGCTATCGCAACAGTGTGCGCACCAAGGTCCTTAAAGAGTCGCTCATGCTCACCGACGACGAGAACATCGTCGACGTGCAGTTCGCGGTGCAGTACCTGGTGAAGGACGCGCGCGACTTCGTGTTCAACGTGCGCCGGCCCGACGATTCGGCGATGCAGATCGCCGAGACCGCGATGCGCGAGGTGAT
>DATADT010000180.1:0-8889 GCA_036258355.1 Burkholderiales bacterium | reverse complement strand
GTCTTGATGATCAGATCCTCGGGCGAGGCGTAGCGCACGAGCTCGTGGCCGTCGGGCAGGCGCTCGCGCGCCACCTTGCCCCACACGAGCTCCCTGTAGAGGAACTCGCGGCACTTTTCGAGGTACATGCGATCCGACATCTGGCCGATGAGGTCGGCGGTGCCCACCAGGCATCCGACCAGCCGGTCCTTCGGGTCCTCGATGCGGATGTCGTCGATCTCCATCTCGTAGCCGGTGAAGTGCACCAGGCGCGCGGCGAGCGGCGCCTCGGCGCCGAAGCCGAGGCTCGGCAGGTAGCCGGAGATGAAATCGGCCCCCCGGCTGACATGGGTCTTGGTGAACACCGCGCCGTTCTCCACCGCAGCTTCGGAGGCGCGCCTCAGGTAGCCCGAATCGTGCAGCAGCGCGATCAGCACGCCGAGCACGGCGCGGCGCGGGCCGAGGCGGACTGCGGTGGCGCAGGTGCGCTCATGGCCGTCGACCAGCCGCGCCATGGCAAGCGTCATGTCGAGCGTATGGCGCATGTCGTGGTACAGCGTGTCGCACGCGAGATAACCGGGGAAGCGCCCCTCGAACAGGGCTCTGAAGTCGGCGAAGCCGCGCTCGAGCGGGGCGAAATCGGCGCCGGGATAGCGGGCGGCGTAGATCGCGAGCACCGCGTCGCGGACCCACGCAGGATCCTCGACGTTGACGCGATTGGTCACGTCGTTCTGGCTGAGACGATCCTGCATGACTCCCGAGCGGCGATTATTCTCCGCCGGGAGACCCCAAAGCAAGGGAGTACGGCCGGTAAGCCGGGTTCTGTGGCCCCGCCGGTTTGACGCGGCCGGGGCCGGCAGCCATTCCTCTGGGCCCCGGGTTACCCCGGGGCTCTAGCCACCTACCCGCAAGCTCGGCCGAGCAGGCCTGCAGTGGCTTGTTCCCCACTACGCTTGCCTATTTGGTGTTGCTCCGGATGGAGGTTGCCGCGTTTCACCCCCGAAGTTGCCTCCGGGACTCGTCTCTGTGGCCCTATTCGTCACCTTCGCGCCGCTAGGCGCGGCGCTTATACGTGCCGGGGTGTTACCCCGCATCCCGCTCTGCGGAGCCCGGACTTTCCTCTATCCCCGCGTAGGCGGGGACAGCGGCTGCCTGGCCGACTCCGATTGCAATTTTACCGCCGCAGGCACAGTCTAAGAACAGGTAACCCGCAAGGAGGGCATCATGCGCAGACGCCTGTATTTCATACTGCCCGACGTGGAAAGCGCGCGCCGCACGGCCGACGACCTGCTGCTCGCCCGCGTGGAGGACCGCCACATGCGCTTCCTCGCGAAGCGCGGCACCGAGCTCGATCCGCTTCACGAAGCGGGTTATCTCGACAAGACCGACATGGTCCATGGCGCCGCCGTGGGATTGGCGCTCGGAGCCATTATCGGCGCGCTTGTCGGCGTGATGGTGGTGGCATACCCGCCGGAAGGCACGAACCCCCAGCTCGTCTCGGTGCTCGTCGGCATGCTGATCGGCGCGCCGCTCGGCGCGTGGATGGCAAGCATGGCGGGCGCGGCAGTGCCGAACTCGCGGCTCAAGCAATTCCAGGCCGACATCGAGGCCGGGCGCGTGCTGATGATGGTGGACGTGCCTTTCGGCCGCGTCGAGGAAATCACCGAGCTCGTGGTGTCGCGCCATCCGGAGGCGCTGCCTCGCGGCCAGGCGATCCGCTACGTTTTTCCCTAGCGCTCCCCCCGCAGGGGGCGGAAGTAGCGCGTGTCGTCGTAGAACACGGCGACGGCATTTTCGGCGTGCCAGCCGGGGAAGCCGAAGATCGGCAGCGCCGGCATGAGGCGCGGTGAAGCGTCCGCGGGGAGCGCGGCGAGCCAGTCGCGCGCCGCGGTGTCGGGATGCGCGTCGAACGCCGCGATGATGACTTTGCAGGCAACCCCCGGCCACGGCTCGAGCGCCTTCTCGAGCACCGCGTGTCCGAAGACAACGACACGCATCGCGTTTACAACGTGTTCTCGGTTCTGCCAGAAGAGCTTCTTCCATTTGAAGCTTTTCAACAACGAAATCATCTCTGCGTCATCGCACTGCACAATCGCGCCGCCCTCATCGAAGATGGTGAGCAGGTCGCGCAACCGGCCGCGGCGTCCGCGCTCGCGCGGGATCTCGGCGGCGTGCATTGCGTTGATGCGCGCCTTGGTGAGCGGGAACGCGAGCCACGCAAGCGCGTTGAAGTAATCGTGGAGGCTGTCGGGCCGGGTCTCGACGCGGCCCGTTTCGTACACCCGGATCTCGTAGTACGCGTCCTTCTCGCCCGGCGCCACAAAGCGCACCGGCCGGCCGCTCTCGGTTCTCAGTCCCTGCTTTTCTGCCAGAGCGTTCAGCGAGTCAAGCGAGCGCTCGGGCGCAAGCCACGGCCGCACCGCGTCGAAAGCGGGATGCGCTAAGCGAGCTTCCAGGGAACCGTTTCTCCCGCGCGCAGCGGGACGAGCTCCTCGGCCCCGAAGGCGAGGCGCTCCGGGACGCGCCACCCGGCGCGCTCGAGCGTGATCGTGCCCGGGTTGAGCGGCAGCCCGTAGAACTGCGCGCCATGCACGGCTGCGAATCCTTCAAGCTTATCGAGCGCCCCGGCCTCCTCGAACGCGGCGGCGTAGAGCTCGATCGCGGCGTGTGCGGTATAGATGCCGGCGCAGCCGCACGCCGCCTCCTTCGCGCTGCGCGCGTGCGGGGCGCTGTCGGTGCCGAGGAAGAACTTGGGGTTGCCCGAGGTGGCGGCTTCGACCAGCGCCTCGCGATGGCTCTCGCGCTTCAGCACCGGCAGGCAGTAATGGTGCGGCCGGATGCCGCCGAGGAAGAGGGCATTGCGGTTGAGGAGCAGGTGGTGCGCGGTAATGGTCGCGGCCACGTTCGGTCCGGTGACTTCGACGTAGTGCACGGCCTCGCGCGTAGTGATGTGCTCGAGCACCACTTTCAGCCCCGGAAAGCGCTCGAGCGTGGGCCCGAGCACCTCCTCGATGAACGCCTGCTCGCGGTCGAAGACGTCGATCGCCGGGTCGGTGGACTCGCCGTGCACGAGCAGCGGCATGCCGAGCTCCGCCATCTTCTCCAGCGCGTGGAAGCAGCGCGACAGGCGCGTCACGCCTTCGTCCGAATGCGTGGTCGCGCCCGCCGGGTAGAGCTTGATGCCGAACACGCGCCCCGAGGCCTTCGCGCGCGCGATCTCCTCCGGCGGCGTATCGTCGGTGAGGTACAGCGTCATCAACGGCTCGAACTTCATGCCTTCGGGGAGCGCCGCGAGGATGCGGCTGCGGTACTCGAGCGCCTGGGCGGTGGTGCGCACGGCGGGCTTGAGATTCGGCATCACGATCGCGCGCGCGAAGCGGCGCGCCGAATCCGCGAGCACCGACGCGAGCGCGGCGCCGTCGCGCAAATGCAGGTGCCAGTCGTCCGGGCGCCTCAGCGTTATGCGATCCACCGCCTAGGATTTTAGGGCTTTGCGATACAGGAGGTTCTTCGGAGCGCCAGTGATCTTGGCCGCGAGGCGCGCCGCTGCGCTCGGCGCAACCGCGCCGAGAAGCACCTCCAGGACCTTGTCCGGATCGAGCGCACGGCGTTCCTGCTCCGCTCCGGGAGCGAGCACGAGGACGAATTCGCCCTGGGCGCGCTCCGCTCGCGCGGTGAGCCATTCCAGCGCGTCGCCGAGCCGAAGGCGCACGAGCTCCTCGAACTTCTTGGTGAGCTCGCGCGCGACCACGACTTCCCTCGCATCGCCGAATCTCTCCCGCAGGTCGCGCAACGTCTCCGCGACGCGATGCGGCGCTTCGTAGATCACGATCGGACACGGCGCCTCGAGCGCGTCGATCGCCTTGCGCCGCGCCGCCGGGCTTGCGGGCAGGAAGCCGGCGAACAGAAACTGCGGCGCTGGAAATCCCGAGGCCGACAACGCCGCCGCGGCCGCGCTCGGCCCTGGCACCGGGCTCACGCGGATTCCGGCGCGGTGCGCCTCGGCCACGAGCCAGGCGCCCGGGTCCGACACGCCAGGCGTGCCGGCGTCGCTCACCAAGGCGACGCTCCTGCCCTCGCGCAGCGCGGCGATCAAGCCCGAGGCCGCGCGGCGCTCGTTGTGGGCGTGCAGCGCAACGGTACGCGCCCTAATGCCGTGGCGGGCGAGGAGGGTGCGCGTCGTCCGCGTGTCTTCGCACGCGATCAAGTCGGCGCTCTTCAAGGTTTCGATCGACCGGGCGCTGGCGTCGGCCAGGTTGCCGATGGGGGTGGCGACCACATACAGAGCTCCGCAAGTCAACCGGGCTACCTCCTGGCCGTTAAGCCTGCCATGAACTCATTGGGCGCGCGAGCCGAAGCTCTTTGCGCGGCGCTCATGCGCGCCGCCGGCCTGCGCGTGCTCGAGCGCAACTGGCGCTGCCGCCTGGGCGAGATCGACCTGGTCGCGGAAGAGCGCGGCATGCTGGTCTTCGCCGAGGTGCGCATGCGCAGCGGCCCGGGGTTCGGCGGCGCCGGCGAAAGCGTCACCTCGGCGAAGCGCCAGCGCCTTCTCGCGGCGGCGCGCCTGTATCTGACGCGCCGGCCCGATGCGCTGTGCCGCTTCGACGTGTTCCTGGTCGACGGGTCGGCGGCCAACGTGCAATGGATCCGCGACGCTTTTGGCGAATAGCGGCATTGGCTGCGCTTGCCTGCGGGCTGGCCCATGCGGGGGAGCCGGTCCGCATCGTCGTGCAAAGCTCTCCGCTCGCCGGCTTTCGCTACCACGCCGGCGCAGAAGTGTGGCCGGAGCTGCGGGTCGGCGACCGCCTTGAGCTCGCGCGCGAGCCCGACAACGCGCACGACGCCAACGCGGTAAGGGTGCTGTGGCGCGGCCGCGTGCTCGGCTACGTGCCGCGGCGCGAAAACGCGGCGCTCGCATGGGCGCTCGAGCGCGGCACGCCGTTGCGCGCGCGCATCAGCGCGCTCGCCGAGCATCCCAATCCCGCGCGCCGCGTGCGCTTCGACGTCTACGTCGAGTAGAATCGCGCCGTGCTCGAGTCCCGCATCGCCGCGCACTTCGCCGAGAGCGCGAATCTGAAGCAGGCCGCGTCCGCCGCGCTGACCGGGCCGCTCGCCCGCGCCTCCGAGCTCCTCGCCGAGACGCTGCGCGGCGGCGGCAAGATCCTTTCCTGCGGCAACGGCGGCTCGGCCGCCGACGCGCAGCACTTCGCCGCCGAGCTCGTGAACCGATTCGAGATGGAGCGCCCGCCGCTTGCGGCGGTAGCGCTCAGCACCGATACCTCGAGCCTGACCTCGATCGCCAACGACTACGCCTACCAGCAGGTGTTCTCCAAACCGCTGCGCGCCATCGGGCGGCGCGGCGACGCGCTGCTCGCGATCTCCACCAGCGGAAACTCGGCGAACGTCATCGATGCCCTCCACGCGGCGCACGAGCTCGGCATCCGGGTGGTGGCGCTCACCGGGAACGGCGGCGGCAAGATGGCGGCCGCGCTCGGGCCCGGGGACGTGCACCTGTGCGTGCCGCACAAGAAAACCGCCCGCATCCAGGAAGTCCATATCCTCTGCCTTCATTGCCTATGCGACGGTATCGATACGCTGCTCTTCTCCCGCTGATTCCCGCGCTGGCGCTGCAGGGCTGCCCGGCCGTCATCGGCGTCGGCAGCGTAGCCGCGGTCTCGTCGCTCGAAGACCGCCGCACCACCGGCACCCAGCTTGACGACAGCGGCATCGAATCGCGCGCCGCGGCCCGCATTGGCGAGCGCATCGGCGAGCGCGGCCGCATCACCGTTACGGCCTACAACCGCGCGATTCTCCTGACCGGCGAGGTCTGGGACCAGGCGACACGCGCCGAGGCCGAGAAGCTGGCCGCCGAGGTTCCGAACGTGCGCAGCGTCACCAACGAGATCCAGGTCGCCGGCATCGCCTCGGCCACCTCGCGTATGAACGACGCGACGATCACCGCGAGAGTGAAAGGCGGCTTCATGAATGCGAAAGGCCTCAACTCGCTGCACGTCAAGGTGGTCACCGAGGCGGGGGTGGTCTACCTGCTCGGCCTGGTGACCGAAGCCGAAGCCGAGAAGGCCAGCGAGATCGCGCGCACCACCGGCGGGGTGCGCAAGGTGGTGAAGATCTTCGAGTACTGCGACCCTGCCGACGAGCGCTGCCGCCCGACGCCGCCCCCGCCCGAGAAGCCCAAGCCGCCGCGCGCGTGAAGCCGCCGCCGTTCGAGGCGAAGATCCGGGACCCCGCCGCGCTCGAGGACTGGATCGGCGCGCTCGAGCGCCCTCTCGTGTTCACCAACGGCGTGTTCGACATCTTGCACCGCGGCCACGTCACGTATCTCGCCCGCGCGCGCGCGCTTGGGGCCGCGCTCCTCGTCGCGTTGAACTCTGACAGCTCGGCGCGGCGGCTCGGCAAGGGGGCCGAGCGGCCGGTCAACCCGCTCGCCGACCGGCTCGCCGTGATGGCGGCGCTCCAGTGCGTCGACGCGGTGACCTGGTTCGACGAGGACACGCCGGAGGCGCTGATCGCCGTCTGCCGGCCCCAGGTGCTCGCCAAGGGCGGCGACTGGCCGGTGGAGCGCATCGCCGGCGCCGGCGGCGTGCTCGCGCGCGGGGGGCAGGTGGTCTCGATCCCGTTCGAGCACCAGCGCTCGACGACGGAGCTCGTTCAGCGGATCAGGAAAGCCTGAGCTCGAAGCAGAGCGCTCCGGGCGTGGGGTTCTTCAGGTAGGGCGCGATCGGGTGGAAGTCGAGCCCACGGTAGAGCGCCTGGGCTTCCCGCATCTTCGGCAGCGTGTCCAGCACGATGCGGCGGCAGCCGGCCTCGCGCGCGGCGTTGATAGCCGCATGGGCAAGCGCGCGTCCGAGGCCGCGGCCGCGGTGCTCGGCGCGCACGTAGAGCCGCTTCATCTCGGCAGTCTCGGGATCGAGGAAGCGCACCGCGACGCACCCGGCAGCCGGGCTTGCCAGGAACAGACGATACTCCCCGGGCAGCGAGGCGAGCTCGCGCTCGAAGTCCGCGAAGCAGCAGGGCTCGTCCACCAGGCGGACATATTCGGCGAAGAGCTCGCGTACGCAAGCCACCTCCGCCGCGCCGGTCGCTGCGATGAGTTGCGCCATATACTATTTGGCCGTGCGCTTGCACCAGCTCAAGGTCGATTATGACGCCGAGCAGGACCGGCTGCTGATGCTGGTCGCCACCAGCGAGGGCGTGGAGCTCGGGCTTGCGCTCACGCGCCGGTTCGTGAAGCTGCTATGGCCGCTGCTCGTGAAGCTCGCCGAGGAAGCAAGCCCGCGAATCCGCACGCAGGCGAACCCCGAGGCGCGCAAGGCGCTGCTTGGGCTTGAGCACGAGCACGCGGTGTCGAAGGCGGATTTCTCCAAGCCGTACGACGCCGCGGGCAGCGAGCGGCCGCTCGGCGAAGTGCCGCTGCTTCTCGCCCGAATCCAGACGGGCCACGACCGTACGGGCCAGCCGGTGGTCGCGCTGCACCCGGCGAAGGGTCAGGGCGTTACGCTGACGTTCGACTCGGTGCTGCTGCATTCGCTTTGCCGGCTGCTGCAGTCGGCGGTGAAGAAGAGCGACTGGGACATGGAGCTGAAGCTCCCCGGCACCGAGCCCGAGGCTGGGGGCGAGCGCGCCCGCACCCTGAATTGACTTATAATTCAACATTATCGCTTCAGCTTTTGACCACCTCGGCTTAATTGCGCCGCTCAGCGCGGCGGTCGCGGAACTCGGTTACACCAAGCCCACGCCTGTACAGGAACAGGCGATACCCCTCGTGCTCGCCGGGCGCGACCTCATGGCGGGCGCGCAGACCGGCACCGGCAAGACGGCCGCGTTCGCGCTTCCGATCCTGCAGCGGCTGGCGCCGCTCGCCAGCCCCTCGGCATCACCCGCGCGCCACCCGGTGCGCGCGCTCGTTCTAGCGCCGACGCGTGAGCTCGCGGTGCAGGTGGCCGAGAGCTTCCGCGACTACGGCAAGAACCTGCCCCTGAGAAGCACCGTGGTGTACGGCGGCGTCGACATGAACGCCCAGATCGAGCAGCTGCGCAAGGGCGTCGAGATCCTGGTCGCCACGCCCGGGCGCCTGCTCGACCACGTGCAGAACAAGACGGTGATGTTCAACCAGGTTTCGGTCCTGGTGCTGGACGAAGCCGACCGCATGCTCGACATGGGCTTCCTGCCCGACATCAAGCGCATCATCGCGCTGCTGCCGCGCGAGCGGCAGAACCTGCTCTTCTCCGCGACATTCCCCGACGAAATCCGCACGCTCGCGAAGACGCTGCTGCGCAGCCCGGCCGAGGTCCAGGTGGCGGCGCGCAATGCCGCGGCCGAGCTCGTCACGCACGTGCTGCACCCGGTGGCGCGCGAAAAGAAGCGCGAGCTGCTCGCGTATCTCATCCAGACCCGCGGGCTGCGCCAGGTGCTGGTGTTCACCGGCACCCGCATCGGTGCGAACCGTCTCGCGCACCAGCTGCGCCGCGACCACATCCACGCCGACGCGATCCACGGCGACAAGTCGCAGGCCGAGCGCGAGGCGGCGCTGGCCGACTTCAAGTCGGGCAAGACTACGGTGCTCGTCGCGACCGACGTCGCTTCGCGCGGGCTCGACATCGAAGGCCTGCCGCAGGTGATTAACTTCGACATGCCGCACTCGCCCGAGGACTACGTGCACCGCATCGGCCGTACTGGCCGTGCCGGGCTTCCGGGCGAGGCGATCTCGCTCGTCGCGCCGCAGGACCACGAAGCCATGGCGGGGATCGAGCGCCTGATCAAGAAGCGCATCGAGCGCGTCCTCATCCCGGGCTTCGGGCCGAGCGGCGCGAGCGTCGCCACGCTGATGGGCGACCAGGCGCGCAGGGAGAAGGAGCGAAAGCCCGCGTCCGGCACGCCGCCTAAACGCCC
>DATADT010000179.1:0-15857 GCA_036258355.1 Burkholderiales bacterium | reverse complement strand
CGTTTTCATTTCCCCTTGTTCAGCTTCAGCCGCATCGGCTTCATCGGCGAGCCGACGAATCCTACCCGCCGGTACATCGCCTGCGCACGCTCGTTTTGCATATCGGTCAGGAGCGTGATGCGCAGCACGCCCTCGGCGCGCGCCTGCGCCACGACGTGCTTGAGCAGCGCCTCGCCGATGCCGCGCTTGCGGTGCTCGGGTGCGGTGACCAGGTCTTCGAACAGCGCCGCCTTGCCGCCCTCGGCGGTGCTGATGGTGTAGAGCAGGCTCGCCATCGCGACGACTTCGCGCCCTTCGCGCGCGACGAAGACCTTTCCCTTCGCGGAGTCGGCGAGGATTGCCTGCAGGGCGGCGCGCTGCCTTTCCGCATTGGGAGAGAACTCGGCCTCGGACTCGAACAGGATGCCGAGCAGCGCGACGAGCCTCGGCAGGTCGGAAGCCTTCGCCGGTCCGAACTCAATCCCGGTCATACGTTGAACCTGAAGCGGATCACGTCGCCGTCGCGCACCCGGTAGTCGCGCCCCTCGAGACGCAGCTTGCCTGCTTCTCTTGCGCCCTGCTCGCCGCCGCAGGCGACGTAGTCATCGTACGACGCCACCTCGGCCCGGATGAAGCCGCGCTCGAAATCGCTGTGGATCACGCCCGCGGCCTGCGGCGCGGTGGCGCCCACCGGCACGGTCCAGGCGCGCACCTCCTTTGCGCCGGTGGTGGTGAAGAACGTCTGCAAGCCTAGCAGCCGGTATGCGGCGCGGATCACGCGGTTAAGCGCGGGCTCGTCCATGCCCAGGTCCTCGAGGAACAGCTTCTTGTCCTGCTCGGGCAGGTCGGCGATCTGCGCCTCGAGCGCCGCGGAAACCGGGACCACCGGCGCGCCTTCCTTCGCCGCATAGGCCTGCACTTTCTCCAGAAGCTCGCGCGAGCCTTGCTCTCCGATGTTGGCCACGTACATCGCAGGCTTCATGGTGAGCAGGAACAGCGGCCGCAGCACGGCGCGTTCCTCGTACGAGAGCTCGGCGCTGCGCGCCGGCCAGCCCGCATTGAGAGTGCTTCTAATTTTTTTTAGAACCGAAACCAGGCGCTGGGCTTCCTTGTCGCCGCCCGCCTGCGCGACCTTCTCGTATTTCGCGAGCTGCTTGTCGACCGAGTCGAGGTCGGCGAGCGCGAGCTCGGTGTTGATCACCACGATGTCCGACACCGGGTCTATCGAGCCAGCGACGTGCACCACGTTCGGATCCTCGAAGCAGCGCACGACGTGCGCAATGGCATCGGCCTCGCGGATGTTCGCAAGGAACTGGTTGCCCAGGCCCTGCCCCTCGGAGGCGCCCTTCACCAGTCCGGCGATATCCACGAACTCGACTACCGCGGGAACCACCCTCTGCGGCTGCGCGATCTCCGCGATGACGTCGAGCCTCGTGTCGGGCACTTCGACGATGCCGACGTTGGGCTCGATCGTGCAGAAGGGGTAATTCTCGGCCGCGATGCCGGCCTTGGTCAGCGCGTTGAACAGGGTGGACTTGCCGACGTTGGGCAGGCCCACGATGCCGCACTTCATTTCCTGCCGAAGAGGGACTTAAGCAGCCCGGGCTTCTCGGCCGAGCTCTCCGGTTCCTTTTTCTCCGGTTCTTTTTGAGCATCTACCTGCGTGGCCGCCTCGGCTTTCTTCGGTTCTTCGGTATGAAGCTTGTTCATAGCGGCCTGCATGTCGCCCGCGATGATCTGCGGCATGAGCGCGAGCGACTTCTCGATCGCGGCGTCGATCGCGGCGCGCTCCTCGGCCGGAGGCTTCTGCAGCACGTAGTCGGCGCCCTCGGTGCCGGCGGGCGGCTTGCCGACGCCCAGCCGAAGGCGCCAGTAGTCGTGCGTGGCGAGGCGCTGCGAGATGTCCTTCAAGCCGTTGTGGCCGGCAATGCCGCCGCCCTGCTTGAGCCGAACGGTGCCCGGCGCAAAGTCGAGCTCGTCGTGCACGACCAGCACTTCCTCGGGCTTGATCTTGAAGAACCCGGCGAGCATCTGCACCGGCTGCCCGCTCAGGTTCATGAAACTTTGCGGCAGGAGAAGCCAGGTGCCGTGGACGCCCGCTTTTTCTCCCCCTGCCTTGCCCACGAGGGCCTTGAATTTCGGGTCCTTGCGCAGCACGATGCCGTTCGCCTGGGCAAAGCGCTCGACCAGCCAGAAGCCCGCGTTGTGCCGCGTGCGCTCGTATTGCTTGCCCGGGTTGCCCAGGCCGACGACCAGACGAATCACGGGCTGCTCTACTTCTTGTCCTTCTTGTCGCTCTTCTCAACCTTCTCGGCGGGCTTCTCGCCGGGTTTGGCGGCAGCACCCTCCGCCGGCGCTTCGCCCTCCTTCGGCTCGGCGGCCTGCTCGGTGGTCGGCACCTCGGAGGGCGCCACCGCGGCCGCCGCAGCGGCGGCTTCCTCTTCCTCGGTGATGAGCTGCGGCACGACGACCGTGGCGACGACCGGGTTTTCGTCCTTCTTCAGCGCTAGCTCGACGCCCTTGGGCAGCTTCAGGTCGCGCACGTGGATCGAGTTGCCCACCGAGAGGTTGCCGAGATCGACTTCGATGAACTCCGGCAAGTCGTCCGGCAAGCAGGTGATGTCGAGCTCGTTCAGCACGTGGCTCGCGACGCCGCCTTGGTCTTTCACCCCGGGCGACTTCTCGGCGTTCGAGAAGTGCAGCGGCACCTTCATGTGCAGCTTCCTGTCCTTCAGGACGCGCTGGAAGTCGACGTGCTGCACCTGCGGCTTAAACGGGTGCATGTTGACCGCGCGGAGCAGCACCTGCTCCTTCGCGCCGCCGAGCTCCAGGGTGAGGATCGACGCGTGGAAGCGCTCGTTCCTCAGGCTGAGGTAGAGCGCCTTGTGGTCGAGCTCGATGGTGACCGCCCCCTGGTCGCCGCCGTAGACGATGCCGGGCACGAGGCCCTTGCGGCGCAGCCGGCGCGCCGCGCCGGTACCCTTGGTTTCGCGCTTGCGCGCGCTGATTTCGATTGTCATGAGGATTTCCTATCCAATGCTCATTCTATGAACAGCGAGCTCACCGATTCCTCGGTGTAGATCCGCAGAATCGTCTCGGCGAAGAGGCCCGCGACCGTCAGGATGCGGATCTTGTTGCAGGAGCGCGCGTCCTCGCCGAGCGGGATGGTGTCGGTCACGACGAGCTCGTCGAGGTCCGATTTCGTAATGCGCTCGACCGCGCCGCCCGAGAGCACCGCGTGGGTGCAGTAGGCCACGACGCGTGTCGCGCCTTCCTGCTTCAGCACCTGCGCTGCCTTCACCAGCGTGCCGGCAGTGTCCACCATGTCATCCATGATGACGCAGGTGCGGTCCCTGACCTCGCCGATGACATTCATGATTTCAGACACGTTCGCCTTGGGCCGGCGCTTGTCGATGATCGCGAGGTCCGACTCCAGGCGCTTCGCGAGCGCTCGGGCGCGCACCACGCCGCCGACGTCGGGCGAAACGACGATCAGGTCCTCGTAGCGCTGCTTCCACACATCGCCGAGCAGGACCGGCGCGGCATAGATGTTGTCGACCGGGATGTCGAAGAAGCCCTGGATCTGATCGGCGTGCAGGTCCATCGTCAGCACCCGCGCCACGCCAACCGAGGCAAGCATGTTCGCCACCACCTTGGCGCTGATCGCCACTCGCGCCGAGCGCGGCCGCCGGTCCTGGCGCGCGTATCCGAAGTACGGGATCGCCGCCGTGACGCGCGCCGCCGACGAGCGCTTGAGCGCGTCGATCATCACCAGGAGCTCCATCAGGTTGTCGTTGGTCGGCGCGCACGTCGACTGCAGCACGAACACGTCTTTGCCCCGCACGTTCTCGAGCAGCTCAACCATCACCTCGCCGTCGGAAAACTTGCCGACGATCGCCCGCCCGAGCGAGAGATTCAGGCCCTTCGCCACGTCCTGCGCGAAGCGCGGGTTGGCGTTGCCGGTGAACAGCATCAGCCGCTCAAGCGGCGGGTGGTTCGTCATGGCGCTGTTCATGACCGTCATCGGTTAATGGCTGGGGAGGAAGGATTCGAACCCTCGTATGGCGGAATCAAAATCCGCTGCCTTAACCAGCTTGGCGACTCCCCAGTGCGAGCTTTGAGTCAATCCGTAAAGTCGTAGAGCGGATGGCGCTCGAGTGCCCGCGCTACGAACCCCGTTGTTCCCCCGGGTAACGCCGTATGCAGCGCACGGGCTTCGGCTTCGGTTTCGAACTCGGCGAAGACACACGCTCCGGATCCCGTCATGCGCGCCTGCGGGCGGTGCTGCCTCAGCCACGCGAGGCTCGCTGCCACCTCGGGATATCGGGCGACGACCGCGGCCTCGAGATCGTTCGATCCCTGCCCCGAGAAAAAGCGCGGTATTTTGAGTCGTTTCGACCGAAGTGTCAACGCGGATTCGAAGGTTTCCCTAGTGGAAACCGAGACTTGCGGCGTCACGACGAGGTACCAGGCCGGGGGCAGATCGAGGGGCTGCAAGCGCTCCCCGATGCCCTCGCCGAGCGCGTTTCGCCCATAGATGAAGAACGGCACGTCGGCGCCGAGCGCAAGCGCGAGCTGCATGAGTTGCTCCCGGGACAGCCCCAGTGCCCACAGCTTGTTGAGCACGAGAAGAACCGTCGCCGCATCCGAGGAGCCGCCGCCCAATCCGCCGCCGACCGGCAGGTTCTTCTCCAGCGCAAGGTCGCAGCCCTTGCCGGGCTTCTGCAGCAGTCGCGCGGCGCGCACGCAAAGGTTTTCATCGCCGAACGGGCCGTCGAACACGATCTTCCCGTCCGCCCGCGGCGCCACGCCCACTCGGTCGCAGCGATCGATGAGGCGAAACACCGTCTGCAACTCGTGGTAGCCGTCCGCGCGGCGGCCGAGGATATGCAGAAAGAGATTCAGCTTTCCCGGCGCGGGGTACCAGCTCAATTCCACTGCGAAATCGCCAGGCGCAACTCGATCCCTTGGTAGGTAAGCCGCATGCGGGTCGGGCGGCGCTCGGCGTCGTAGTCCTGGTATTCGACCCTCCAGCCGCGGCTTTCGAGCTGCGGCGAAGGCTTGCCCTGCACCCAGTCGGCAAGCCCGTCGATCGGGATGCGGAAGCCGAGCACGCGCTCGGTCAGCGCTTCGGAGTCGTGGTCGCGGTATTCGCGCGGCTCCGCCGTCTTCAGGAGCACGGCCTGCCCCTGGCGCACGATCTGCGCCACGCCCTGGCCAGTGGGCGTGCTGATGAGCAGCTCGTCGCCGTGGCGTGCGTGCCGCCAGGCGATGTTGCCGGTGAAGGACTCGCCTCCATAGCGCGCGGCGATGCGGCCGGCGAGCGAGAACTCGAGCGGACCCTCGGGGGGCTTGATCTCGACCTGCGCGCACGCGGCAAGGAGCGCCGCTAGCAGCACGCTGACTCGTACCGGCCTCATTAGTGCCTCACTACTGCCTCATTTACTTCCTAAGGCTTACTTCTTAAGGCGCTTGAGGGTCTTCTGCAGGGTCTCGTTTTCCGGGCCGGCTTTGAGCGCCTCGTCCCAGATGCGCCGCGCCTCGTCGCGCTCGCCGAGCACCCACAGGACTTCGCCGAGGTGCGCGCCGATCTCGGCGTCGGGCCGGCCGTTGTAGGCGCGGCGCAGCTCGCGCGCCGCGCCTTTCAGGTCGCCCTCGCGGTAGAGCACCCAGCCCATGCTGTCGAGGATGAAGTAGTCCTCGGGCGCGAGCTCGAGCGCCTTCTCGATGAGCTTCCTCGCCTCGGGCAGCCTCGTATTGCGGTCGGCGAACGAATAGCCAAGCGCGTTGTAGGCGTGCGCGTGGTCCGGCTTCACCTCGATCAGCTTGCGCAGGTGGGTTTCGAGCAGATCGAAGCGCTCGAGCTTCTCGGCGGTGAGCGCGATGTCGTAGAGCAGGTCAGGCTGCTCGGGCTGCTTGCTCAAGGCCTCGGAGAGCAGCGCGAAGGCCTCGCCGTAGCGGTGCGCGTCGCGTAGAAGCTGCGCCTCGGCCACGGTGAGCTGCACCGCGTCTTCCGGGTTCTCGGCGGCGACGCGCTTGAGAAAGGCGCGCGCCTCGTCGAGCTTGCCCTGCTTCGCGATCGCGTTCGCAGTGCGCATGCGCGCGGGCACCACGTGGTCGCCGGTGGCGATGCTCTCGTACCACTCGATCGCGCGCGGCCAGAGCTTTTGCTCCTCGGCGATCTGCCCGAGCACGTAGCGCACGCCCTCGGGGTCACGATAGCCGAGGCCGAGGACGCGCTTCATGTATTCCTCGGCCGCGGAGTAGTCCTTCAGCTGGTAGGCGAGCAGACCGACCGCATACATCACGTCCGGATTCTTGGGCGAAGCGTTTGCCACGGCCTCGAACTGCTTGCGCGCCTCGGGCAGCCGCTTCTCCATTACCAGCACGCGCGCGTAGCTGAGCCGCGCCTCGCGCGCGCTCGGATGGGCTTCGACGAACTCGCCGAGCCGCTTGGCGGCGGCTGCGGGCGAGCGCTGCTGCAGCACCTGCGCCTCCAGCAGGACTGCGAGCTCCCAGTCGGGCTGCAGCTTCTGCGCCTGCCGCGCGGCGGCGATCGCGGTGTCGTTGTCGCCGGCGATCGCTGCCGCCTGGGCGATCGCAAAGTGCGCCTGCGGCAGCTGCGGATACTTCGCCGCGATAGTGCTCACGACGCGCTGGTTGGCCGCCTTGTCGGGGTTACCGGCCAGCAGGCGGTTCAGCTGCATGAAGGCGTTCTCGCGGTTCACGCCTTCCGTCGTAAACAGCTTCTCGATCACCGGCCCGGCCTCGTCGACGCGCTTCGCCGCGATCAGCGTCGCGGCCAAGACCTGCAGCGCGTGTGGCGAGGGCTCGAGCTCGTTCCACAGCCGCGCGGCGTCGAGTGCGAGCTCCGGCTCCTTCGCCTGATTCGCGACCTCGACCGCCCTGCGCGCAACGCGCGGATCGCGCGTGCGCCGCGCGAGCTCGAGATAAGTCTTCGCGGCGAGCGGCAGGTCACCGCGCTGCACCGCGATCTCGCCGAGCAGGAACTCATACAGCGTGGGCTCGCTCAGGTCGTCCTGGGCCCAGGCGGCGCTGCAAGCGAGGCCAAGCGCGGCCACCACAATTAACTTGTGCATTGCTTTCATCATGCTGGGTGCGAGCCATCTTAGGTATATTTGGTGCCCCGCACAAGCGCACTTGTCATGCCCGAGCTTCCCGAAGTCGAAGTCACGCGGCGCGGCCTCGCGCCGCATGTCACCGGGCGCACGATCAGCGGCGTGGCGGTGCGCGAGCCGCGGCTGCGCTGGCCGGTGTCGCGCGATGTGCTCGCGCTCGCCGGCCGCACAGTGCGCACGATCCGCCGGCGCGGCAAGTACCTGCTCGTCGACTGCGGCGACGGTCATCTGATCCTGCATCTCGGCATGTCGGGCAGCCTGCGCCTGCTGCCGCCCGGCACGCCGGCGCAAAAGCATGACCATTTCGATCTCGTCCTGGGCGACCGGGTCCTGCGGCTGCGCGACCCGCGGCGCTTCGGCGCCGTGCTGTGGGCCGCCGGCGACGCCGAAGCGCATCCGCTGCTTGCGCACCTCGGCATCGAGCCGCTTTCCCGCGCGCTCGATGCCAGGCGGCTTTACGCGCTCACCCGCGCGCACCGCGCGGCGATCAAGCAGTTCCTGATGGACGGCCGGCGCATCGTGGGCGTCGGCAACATCTACGCGAACGAGAGCCTGTTCCGCGCCGGTATCCGCCCTCGGAAATCCGCGCGCCGACTCAGCGCGGAGCAATGCGAGAGGCTGGCGAAGGCAATCAAGGACACGCTGCGCGCGGCGATTCGCGCGGGCGGCTCGACGCTGAGAGACTTCGTGGGCGCCGACGGCGCGGCGGGATACTTCCAGAGCCGCTACTGGGTCTACGACCGGGCCGGGAAAAAATGCCGCCGCTGCGGAACGCTCATCCGCAAGCGGCTGCAGGGGCAGCGCTCAACCTACTACTGCCCTACTTGCCAGCGGTAGCTTTGGACTTCTCCGCCTTAGACTTTTCCTTTAACCGCTTCGCCACGCCCGGATGGACGAACTCCGACACGTCGCCGCCGAGGATCGCGATCTCGCGCACCAGCGTCGCGGAGATGAACATGTGCTGCTCGGACGGCGTGAGGAAGATCGTCTCCATCTCGGGATAAAGGTTGCGGTTCATCCCCGCGAGCTGGAACTCGTACTCGAAATCCGACACCGCGCGCAGGCCGCGCAGGACCACGCGGGCGCGCTGCTTGCGCACGAAGTCGGTGAGCAGCCCGGAGAACCCGACCACCTCGATGTTCTTCACGTCGGCGAGCGCTTCGCGCGCCATCGCGATGCGCTCCTCGACGCTGAAGTAAGGCCGCTTCGCCTTGCTGTCGGCGACTGCGAGCACGATCGTGTCGAAGAGCGTCGCCGCACGACGCACCAGGTCCTCGTGGCCGCGGGTGAGCGGATCAAACGTTCCCGGGTAGACCGCCTTGATCATCGCCTCTCCAATCGAACAGCTGATGGCTCACCTGCCCGGCGCGCTGGCGCTTGAGCTCGCGCCACGGCGCCGCTGCCGGCACCGGCTCGCCCGACTCCAGGTACACCCGCATCCCGCGTCTCGGGTTGAGATGACTCAATACCGCGGGCAGCACATTCTGCCCGAAGGGCGGATCGAGGAAAACTACGTCGAACGCATCGCTCGTTCGCCCGAGGTACGCGAACGCATCATCGCAGACGAGCTCGACTTGCCGTGCTTTCAGCAGATCCAGCGCTTTTCTCAGGGCCTGAAAAGCCGCGCGGTCGTGCTCCACCATGACCACGCGCGCCGCGCCGCGCGAGGCGGCCTCGAAGCCGAGCGCGCCGCTGCCGGCGAATAGATCGAGGCATGCGAGCCCTTCGAGCGACTGGCCGAGCCAGTTGAACAGTGTCTCGCGCACGCGGTCGGGCGTCGGCCGCAGCCCGGGCCGATCGGGAACTGCGATACGCCGGCCGCGATACTCGCCCGCGATGATCCGGATTTTTCCTTTGTTAGAATGCATCGACCCATGGTAGCTCCCTCTTGGGCGGCGCGCCTGAAGGCCGGGCTCGCACGCACGCGCGATGTACTGAACACGCCGGTCTCCGAGCTCTTCACCCGCCGCAAGATCGACGAGGCGCTCTATGAAGAGCTCGAAACCGCATTGCTCCAGGCCGACTGCGGCGTCGCCGCCGCGCAAGCGCTCATCGCCGAGCTGAGAAAGAAGAAAGCCGCGGACGGCGCCGAACTGAAAGCCGCCTTGAAAGATGTAATTACAGAATTATTGCAACCTTTGGAGCGCCGGTTCGATGTGTCGCGGACAAAGCCCTTTGTCATCATGATCGCGGGCGTGAACGGCTCGGGGAAGACGACCTCGATCGGCAAGCTCGCCCGGTGGCTGCAGCTGCAGGGCAAGAACGTGCTCCTCGCCGCCGGCGATACGTTCCGCGCCGCGGCGCGCGAGCAGCTCGTTGCCTGGGGCGCGCGCAATGCCGTGCCCGTGATCGCGCAGGAGTCCGGCGATCCCGGAGCAGTGGTGTTCGACGCGCTCTCGGCGGCGCGCGCGCGAAAGGTGGACGTGGTCATCGCCGACACCGCGGGCCGGCTGCCGACACAGCTGCACCTCATGGAGGAGATCAAGAAGGTGAAGCGCGTCGCGGCGAAGGCGCTCGAGGGCGCGCCGCACGAAGTGCTGCTGGTGCTCGACGCGAACACCGGGCAGAACTCGCTCGCGCAGGTGAAAGCATTCGACGCCGCGCTCGGGCTGACCGGCCTTGTCCTCACCAAGCTCGACGGCACGGCGAAGGGGGGCGTGGTATGCGCGATCGCGAAGGAGAAGCCGGTGCCGCTTCTCTTCGTCGGCGTCGGCGAAGGCATCGACGACCTGCGGCCCTTCGCCGCGCGCGAGTTCGCCGAGGCGCTCGTTGGTTAGCTTCTCCGCCGTGGCCAAGCGCTACCCCGGCGGCCAGCAGGCGCTCGAGGACGTGACTTTTTCGGTCGAGCCGGGCGAGCTCGTTTTCTTCACCGGGCGCTCGGGCGCCGGCAAGTCCACCCTCCTCAAGCTCATTCCCGCGATCGAGCGGCCGAGCGCCGGGACGGTCATCGTGAACGGCCAGAACGTCGACGCCCTGAAGCGCTCCGCAATCCCTTACCTGAGGCGCAACATCGGCCTCGTGTTCCAGGACCAGAAGCTCCTCTACGACCGCAGCGTTTACGACAACGTGATGCTGCCGCTCGCCTTCTCCGCACATCCGCCGAAAGAAACCGCGCGCCGCGCGCGTGCTGCGCTCGACAAGGTCGGGCTCGCCGCGCGCGAGCGCTCCAATCCGGTCCAGCTCTCCGGCGGCGAGCAGCAGCGCCTCGCCATCGCGCGCGCGGTGGTGAACCGCCCGGCGCTGCTCGTCGCCGACGAGCCGACCGCGAACCTCGACGCGGAGTCCGCGGCGCGCATCCTCGAGATTTTCCTGGCGTTTAACCGGGTCGGCGTGACAGTGCTGATCGCCACCCACGACCAGGCGCTGATCGCGCGCTACGGCAGGCGGGTGCTGCGCCTCGAGGCAGGACGGATCCGGTGAGCGCCTGGCTGCGCCACCATAGGCAGGCGCTGTCTTCGGCCTTCAGGCGGCTCAGCCTCCTGAATGCTCTCGTGATCGGTATCGCACTGGCACTGCCGGCAGGCGGGTACGCGCTGCTCGAGAGCGTGCGCCCTGCTGGCGCGCGGCTCGCGCTCGAGCCGCGCATCTCGCTCTTTCTCGAACCGCAGGCGCCGCGTGCGGACGCCGAAGCGCTCGGACGCCGGCTGCGCGCCGACCCGCGCATCAGCGCCGTGCGGTTCGTGCCGCGCGAGGCAGCGTTGAAGGAAATGAGCGCGGTGCAGGGCCTGCGGGAGGTCATCGCGGCGCTCGGCCGCAATCCGCTGCCCGATGCCTTCGTCATCACTTCGAATGCCGACATTGCGGACGAGCTCGGCCGGCTGCCCGGCGTGGCACACGTGCAGGCGGACGCCGTCTGGGCCCGGCGGCTGGCCGCGGCCGCCCGGCTCGTGCAGTTCGCCCTTGCGCTGCTCGCGGCGCTTCTCGGCGCCGGGCTCGTCGTCGTGACCTTCAACACCATCCGGCTTCAGATCCTGACCCAGCGCGACGAGATCGAGGTGTCGAAGCTGATCGGGGCGACCGACGCCTTCATCCGCCGCCCGTTCTATTACCTGGGACTGCTGCAGGGCCTGGTGGGTGGCGGGCTCGCGCTGGGGCTCGTCGCCGCGGCGCTCGCCCTGCTTAATCGGGAGGTCGGCGTGCTGGCCGAGTCGTACGGATCGGCTTTTCGCTTCTCTTTCCTGCCCCTCCCCGAGGCGGCCGGGGTGGTCCTGTTCGCGGGCTTCCTCGGCTGGCTAGGCGCCCAATTGTCCGTGAGCCGCCATCTCCGGGCGATAGAACCGACGTAGCCAATCCAGGGTCAAATCCGGAGGTTGGCAGGTTATGTGTTAGCGCACACTTACGCTGTGGGGCCTGAACTCATCAGGCGCTTAGCACTCTAATACCTGGAGTGCTAGTATTTCGGGAAACCTTTTAGGAGGAATGACTTTCATGCAAGCGGCAATGCCGATGCCCACTGGAAGCCTTGAGGCTTACATCCAGACGGTCAACCGGTTTCCGATCCTGACGGCGCCAGAGGAGCGGGCGTTGGCTGTTCGCTTTCGCGACCATAACGACCTGGACGCCGCCCGCCAGTTGGTGCTTTCCCACCTGCGGCTGGTCGTTGCCGTTGCGCGCGGCTACCTCGGGTACAGGCTGCCACACGCCGACCTGATCCAGGAAGGCACGATCGGGCTCATGAAGGCGGTGAAGCGCTTCGACCCCGAGCGCAACGTGCGCCTCGTCTCCTTCGCCATCCACTGGATCAAGGCCGAGATCCACGAGTACATCCTGCGCAATTGGCGCCTGGTCAAGCTCGCCACCACCAAGGCGCAGAGGAAGCTCTTCTTCAACCTTCGCTCGATGAAGACCGGCCTCGCGCCGATGACGAGCAAGGAAGTGAAGCGCATCGCCTCCGAGCTGCGGGTCAAGCCGGAGGAAGTCGTCGAGATGGAAACGCGGCTCTCGGGCCAGGAGATCGGCTTCGAGGCCGACGCGGACGACGAGGACGCCTACGCGCCGGTGCATTACCTCGCCGCCGACCGCGACGCCGAGCCGCTCGCGCGGCTCGAGGCAAAGGAGTCCGAGGCGGTACGCGCGGCCGGGCTGGATGAGGCGCTGAAGAGCCTCGATCCCCGCAGCCGGCGCATCATCGAGGCGCGCTGGCTGCGCGAGAAGAACGCGCTCACGCTGCACGACCTCGCCGCCGAGTTCAAGGTCTCGGCCGAGCGTATCCGCCAGATCGAAGCGAAGGCGCTGGAGAAGATGAAGAAGGCGATGCAGTCGGAGCGCGCCGCGCCGCTTCAGCTGCCGGCTCCGGCCTCGGCCTAGCTCCTTTCAGAGCTTGCGTACGACGGTGACCTCCGAGCCGTCGCGAGCGGCGTCAACGAAGCCGAGGTGCCGCGCGAGCTCGAGCATTTCGCGGTTGGCGTCCAGGATGTGGCCGTACAGGGCGCGGTAGCCCGCGGCGCGCGCCGCGTCGCACAGGCGCTCGAGCAGCGCATGGCCGAGCCCCTTGCCCTGCCAGTCGTCGGCCACCGCGAGCGCGAACTCGGCGGTCTCGCCGTCGGCGTTCGGCGCGTAGCGTCCCACCGCCACGAACTCCCCCTCCCATAGCGCGACCAACGCGAGCTCGCGGTCGTAGTCGAGCTGCGTGAAGCGCGCGAGCATGCGCGGCGAAAGCTCGCGCAAGTACTGCATGAAGCGCTGAAAGCGCGAGCGGTCCGACAGCCGCTCGAAGAAGCGCAGCTCGCGCGCCGCGTCCTCCGGCCGGATCGGCCGCACGCGCACCGAGCGGCCATCACGCAGGCGCAGCTCGCCTTCGAGCTCGATCGGATAGGGATGAATCGCCATGTGGGGATAGTGCGCGCCCGCGCGCGCTGGCTCGCCCGGGTCGATCGCTACGCGCGCATCGGCGACGACCGCGCCGCCGGGATGCGCAAGCACCGGGTTCAAGTCCATCTCCTTCACCCAAGGCAGCATGCAGACGATGCGCGAGACGCCGACCAGGATCCCGGCGAGCGCGTCGAGGTCGGCCGGCGGCACATTGCGGTAACCCACCAGCAGACGGTAGACGGCGGTGCGCGCCATCAGCTCGCGCGCAAGCGCGCCGTTTAACGGGGCCAGCGCGACGGCGGTGTCGGCGACCGCTTCGACCGCGACGCCGCCCGTGCCGAACGACACGACCGGGCCGAAGACCGGATCGGTGGTGACGCCCACCAGCACTTCGCGCGCATCCGGAAGGCGCAGCATCGGCTGCACGATCGCGCCCTCGACGCGCGCCCGCGGCCGCAGCGCGCGCACGTGCCGCATCATGTCGTCATACGCGGACGCCACCATGTCAGCGTTCTGCAGGCTCAGGCGCACGCCGCCGACGTCGGATTTGTGCAGGATGTCGGGCGAGTGAATCTTGAGCACGACCGGGAAGCCGATCTTGCGCGCGGCCTGCACCGCCGCCTCGCGATCTTTGGCGAGGATCGAAGCCGGCACCGGAATGCGAAAAGCGGCGAGCAGCGCCTTCGCTTCGTGCTCGGTGAGGATCGTGCGCCGCTCCGCGACGGCGCGGCTGCGCAGCGCAGCCGCCGCCTCGAGGTCCGGTCTCGGCTCCTCGCCGTCGCCCGCAGCGGCCGCGGGCACCTGCATGAGCTGCGACTGGTTGCGCCGGTAGGCGCACAGGAAAGAAAATGCCTCGACCGCGTTCTCCGGCGTGTAGAAGTTCGGGATGCCGTGGGACTCCAGGAAGGCTCGGCTCGCGCTCGGGTTGATGTCGCCGAGCCAGGCGGCAAGCACCGGCTTGCGGCTGCCTTTTGCGGCGCCGGCCAGCGCCTGCGCGGCGTCTTCTGGCGCGGTCATCGCCACGGGCGAATACAGGGCAAGCAGCGCGTCGACGCCCGGGTCGGCGAGGGCCGCGGCGGCCGCCGCGGCGAAGCGCTCGGGCGGCGCGTCGCCAATGATGTCGATCGGGTTACCGCGAGACCATTGCGGAGGAAGCTTCTTGTCAAGGGCTTCAATGGTGCCTTCGCTCAATTGCGCAAGACACACTGCGTTCTCGGCGGCGCTGTCGGCGGCCACCACGCCCGGGCCGCCGCCGTTGGTGAGGATCGCGAGGCGTTCGCCCTCGGGGAAACGCTCGGTCGCAAGCACGCGCGCGGCCGCAAAGAGCTGCGTGTAGGTCCTGACGCGCACCGTCCCCGCGCGCCGCAGCGCGGCCTCGAAGACGGCATCGCTGCCCACCAGCGCTCCCGAATGGCTGGAAGCGGCGCGCGAGCCGCTCGCATAGCGTCCGACCTTGAGGGCCACGACTGGCTTGACGCGCGCGGCGGAGCGCAGCGCGGAAATGAAGCGC
Source organism: Burkholderiales bacterium (assembly GCA_036258355.1). Classification (GTDB taxonomy): domain Bacteria; phylum Pseudomonadota; class Gammaproteobacteria; order Burkholderiales; family SG8-39; genus SCGC-AG-212-J23. The sequence goes on along the minus strand of DATADT010000179.1, from coordinate 1,418 downwards.
CTCGCGTCGCGGATGCCCTCCACGTACATCAGGATTGCGTCGGTCGGCGCGTCGGCGACGAGGAAATCGAGTACCTCGCCGAAGTCGACGTCGATCGCGCCGCCGAGCGACACCACGCTCGTGAACCCGATGCGGGCGCCGTGCGCCCAATCGAGGATCGCGGCTGCGATCGCGCCCGATTGCGACACCAGCGCAAGGTTGCCGGCGAGCGCGGGCGTGCGCGCGAAAGTCGCGTTCAGGCCGCAATCGGTGCGCATCAAGCCCAAACAGTTCGGGCCGAGCAGCCGCACGCCCGCGCGCTTCGCGGCGGCAAGCACCTCCTCCTGCAGCGCTCGGCCTCGAGGACCGATCTCGGCGAAGCCGCTGCTCAGGATCGCCGCCGCCTTGATGCCCGCGGCGCCCGCATCGGACACGATTCCGGGCACCGTACGAGCCGGGGTCACCACCACCGCGAGATCGGGGACCTGGGGAAGCTCGGTAAGGCGGGCATACGCGCGCTGCGCGAAGATCTCGCGGTGCTTGGGATTCACCGCGTACAGCGCGCCGCGCAGCGCTCCGGCGGAGAGGTTGCGCCACAGGATGCTGCCAAGCGCGCCCTCGCGCTCGGTGGCGCCGACCAAGGCGGCGCTCCGCGGCGCGAGAAGCGGGCGCAGGTAATGCTGGGGCATGGCGCCGATTATCCACGGCTCGCTTGAGGGCGGAACCGCCCGCCGAATTGACCCAGGTCAAAGGCCGCCGCGGTCCTGCGCCTACGATCGGCCGGTGATCGCCTGCTTCCACTGCGGCCTGCCCGTACCTGCGGCCGGCCGGCACCGCGCCGCCGTGCTCGGCGCCGAGCGCGAGTTCTGCTGCGCCGGCTGCGAAGCCGTCGCGCGCACGATCGCCGGCGCGGGATTCGAGCGCTACTACGAAACTCGTACGGCAGCGGCCGAGCGCCCCTCGGAAAGAAACCCGATCGAGGAACCGGCAGGCAGCGAAGCTTCGCTTATCCTCGAGCACGTGCGCTGCGCAGCCTGCCTGTGGCTGATCGAGCAGGTGTTGCGGCGCCATCCCGGCGTGACGCACGCGAGCGTGAACTACGCGACACAGCGCGCGCAGGTGCGTTGGGCCGCCGAAAGGACCTCGCTCGCTGCGATCGTGGAATCGATCCGCTCGGTGGGATACGACGCCTGCCCGTATGACCCGCGCAAGCAAGACGAGGTGGAGCGCCGGGAGCGCCGCACCGCGCTGTGGCGGCTGTTCGTCGCCGGCTTCGGCGCGATGCAGGTGATGATGTATGCGTTTCCGGCCTACGTCGACGAGGTCGGACCCGAGGCGGCGCAGGTCATGCGGTGGGCGAGCTTGCTCATCACCCTGCCGGTTCTCGTTTTTTCGTGCGCGCCGTTCTTCTCGGGCGCGGCGCGCGAGGCTGCGCAGCG
>DATADT010000178.1:0-7192 GCA_036258355.1 Burkholderiales bacterium | reverse complement strand
GGCATGACGGTCGCTACAGTTGCGAGCCGCGCGCTTGCGGGTATCGATGCGCCCGAAGTAAGCGTGGAAGTTCACCTCGGGCCTGGCCTGCCCGCGTTTCACATCGTCGGGCTGCCCGATACTGAAGTACGCGAGGCGCGCGACCGAGTGCGTGCGGCGCTTAACCACGGGAATTTCGAGTTCCCGGCGCGGCGCATCACGGTCAACCTTGCCCCCGCCGAGCTGCCCAAGGACTCGAGCCGCTTCGACCTGCCGATCGCGCTCGGCATCCTGGCCGCGAGCGGGCAGCTTGCACCGCAGGCGCTCGCCGGCCAGGAATTCGCGGGCGAGCTTTCGCTTACCGGGGAGCTACGCGCCGTGCGCGGCGCGCTCGCCATGGCGCTTTCCGCGCGCGCCGCCGGCCGCGCGTTCGTGCTTCCGGAAGGCAACGCCCCGCAGGCGGCGCTCGCCGAAGGAGCACGAATACTGCCAGCGCGCACGCTTCTCGAAGTGGTGGCTCACCTCGCCGGCGAAGCGCCGCTCGAGCAGTACAGGGGCGAAGCGCGTTGCGCCGCGGCCTCGTATGCTGACTTCAGCGAAGTGAAGGGCCAGCAGCAGGCAAAGCGCGCGCTCGAGGTCGCCGCCGCCGGCGGCCACAGCGTGCTGATGATCGGGCCGCCGGGCACGGGCAAGTCGATGCTCGCTGCGCGGTTTCCGGGCATCCTGCCCGAGCTCTCGGAGGCCGAGGCCCTCGAAGTCGCCGCGATCCACTCGGTGTCCTCGAACGGCTTCGACGCGGTGCGCTGGGGTGAGCGGCCCTACCGGGCGCCGCACCACAGCGCCTCCGCGGCCGCCCTGGTCGGCGGAGGCGTCCTGCCGCGTCCAGGGGAAATCTCGCTCGCGCACCAGGGGGTGCTTTTTCTCGACGAGCTGCCCGAGTTCGACCGCGACGTGCTCGAGGCGCTGCGCGAGCCACTGGAGAGCGGGCGCGTGTCCATCGCGCGCGCCGCGCGCCAGGCGCACTTCCCGGCGCGCTTCCAGCTCGTCGCGGCGATGAATCCCTGCCCGTGCGGGCATTGCGGCGATCGCAGCAGCCGCTGCCGCTGCACGCCCGAGCGCATCGCCCGCTACCGCGGCCGCGTGTCCGGGCCGCTCGCCGACCGCATAGACATCAAGCTCGAAGTTCCGCCACCGCGGGAAAGCGAGCTGGTCGCGCCGGTGGCAGGCGAAGCCACGAGTTCGATAAGGCAAAGAGTGCAAGCAGCACACCGTGCTCAACTCGACCGCCAAGGCAAGCCCAATGCGCTCCTCGGCACGCGAGAAATCGATCGTCATTGCATCACCGACCGCGACGGCGACCAGTTGCTGCGCCATGCGCTCGCTCGCCTGCTTCTTTCGGCGCGCGCCTATCACCGCGTGCTGCGCGTCGCACGTAGCATTGCGGATCTCGCGCGAGAAAGCTCGATCCGCGCTGAGCACATCGCCGAGGCAATCCAGTACCGCCGGCTCGACGCGAGCTTCTGAGCCTGGAGCGCCTGCGTTATAGTCGCCGCGCATGGCGACGTACGCGATCGGCGACGTGCAAGGCTGTTACGACGAGTTGCAGCAGCTGCTCGGCAGGGTCTCGTTCCACAAGTCTGCCGATCGGCTCTGGTTCGTGGGCGACCTGGTCAACCGCGGCCCGAAGTCGCTCGACGTGCTGCGCTTCGTCAGGGACCTCGCGGACCGAGCGGTCGTCGTGCTGGGCAACCACGACTTGCATCTTGTGGCGCAACACGAGGCGATCGAAGGCGCGCACGCAGGCGATACCTTCGACGACGTGCTGCAGGCCCCTGACGCAGCCGACCTCGTCGGCTGGCTGCGGCGTCGCCCGATGATGCACGCCGAGGGCTCCTACGCAATGGTCCACGCCGGCCTGCTGCCGCAGTGGAGCATCGCAAAGGCCCTGTCGCTCGCGCGCGAAGTCGACCGCGCGCTCGCAGGACCGACCTACCCGGACTTTCTCCAGCACATGTATGGAGCCAAGCCCGACCAATGGGACGATGCTCTCGCGGGCTGGGACAGGCTGCGCGTGATCGTCAATGCCATGACCCGGATGCGCTTCTGCGACCGCGCCGGCCGCATCGACCTGAAAGGCAAAGGCACGCAGCCGCGGCCGGGCTACCTGCGCTGGTACGAGACCCGGCCGCGGAACGATGCCGGCACCCTCCTATTCGGCCACTGGTCTCAGCATGGGCTGGTGCTCGAGCGCACGGCGGTCGGCCTAGACAGCGGCTGCGTGTGGGGCGGGGCGCTCAGCGCACTGCGGCTCGAGGACCGCACGCTCTATCAGGTAGCATGCCCCGGCTACCAGACTCCGGGAGGCGAGGCGTGACGGACTGTGTGTTCTGCAGGATCGTGGCGCGGCAGATCCCGGCCACGGTGGTGCACGAGGACGAGCACACCCTCGCCTTCATGGACCTCGGTCAGGTGAATCCGGGGCACGTGCTGGTAGCCGTGAAGGCGCACGTGGAGAACATCTTCGGCCTGCACCCCGGTCAGGCGTCGGCGGTCGCCCACGCAATGCTGCGGGTGTCGCGCGCCATCCGCCAGGCGTTCGCGCCGCACGGGCTCTCGGTGTACCAGGCGAACGGCAAGGCAGCCGGCCAGACGGTGTTTCACTACCACGTGCACCTCGTTCCTCGCTACGAATCCGACGGCATGGCGCTCACCTGGCCGGTGAAAAACCCTCCGCGCGAGAAACTCGAGGAGTACGCGGAGAAGATCAGGGCGTCACTCGCGCCAGGGTGAGTAGCCGAATGCGCCGCGGAACCGGCGCTCGATGTCCTCTCGCGTGGCGGCATGGTTCTGTGCGCCGCGCTGCGCGATCTTGAGCGCGCCCATGATGGCGCCGAGCTTGCCCGTGCTGTTCCAATCCCAGCCGCGCGCAATGCCGTAAAGCAAGCCGGCGCGGTAGGCGTCGCCGCAGCCGGTGGGATCCACCACGGCATCGGCGCTGACGCAGGGAACTTCATGGCGACTGGCGCCTGCGAGAATGAGCGAGCCCTTCGCGCCGAGCGTGCATACGAGCGCCTTTACTTCGCGCGCCAGGGCATCGAGGCTGCGTCCGGTCTTCTCTTCCAGCAGCTTGCCTTCGTAGTCGTTCACTGCGACGTAGTCGGCAAGGCGCAGGAACTCGCCGATTTCCTCTCGCGAGAACATCGGCAGCCCCTGGCCGGGGTCGAAGAGAAAAGGCACTGCCGCCGCGGCGCATTCGCGCGCGTGCTGCAGCATGCCGTCCTTGCCGTCCGGCCCGATGATCGCGAGCCGTGCGCCGAGCTCGCGCGTGACATGGTTTTTGTGGGAGTGATTCATCGCGCCGGGGTGGAACGCGGTGATCTGGTTATCGTCGAGGTCCGTGGTGATGAACGCTTGCGCGGTGAACTGCCCGGGCACCCGGGTCAAGAGGCGCGTCGGAATGCCGAGCTCCTTGAACCTTTGCAGGTATGGCTGGATATCCTCTCCGACCGTGGCCATGACAAGCGGCTCCTCGCCGAGCAGCTTGAGGTTGTAGCCGATGTTGCCCGCGGTCCCGCCGAACTCGCGGCGCATCTCCGGCGTGAGAAAGCACACGTTGAGGATATGCAGCTGGTCGGCGAGCAGGTGATTGCGGAAGCGGTCGGGGAACACCATGATCGTGTCGTAGGCGATCGATCCCGTGACGAGGATGCTCATGCGGGGTAAAAGAGATAGAGCCTGTAGCTCGCGACGCTGGCGCGGCTGGAGTCGAGATAGACGCGCAACGCCGCCTCGCCGCCGGCTGCGATGCCGTCTCGTGCACGTTCCGGTTCGACGTAATCCCCTGGCAGCAGCACGCGCCGAAGCACCGGCCGGCCGCCTTCGTCGGTCAGAGTGAGTTCGAGCGCCGGGTAGTCCTGCGGCGAGCGCGAGCGGTTGCGGATTACCGCGTGCAGCACGATGACGCCTTCGCGCTGTGGATCGGCTTGGAGGTCGGAAGACTCGATGCTCAAGACTTCGGCGCGCCGCGGCAGCGCTATGGTGCAGCCCAGCCACTGGCACGCGGCAGCGAGCGACGGGCGCGCCTCGGGCACGTAGGCGGCGATGTCGGCACGATAGCAGTAGGCCGCTTGCGCCGCGAGCACTGCGGCGGCGAGCACCACCGCCAGACCCCACGGCCATGCGCGGCTGCGGGGCGGCTCGGCGGGTGCCATGAAATCCGGCATTGGCGCCTCGCCGGCTGTGCGCGCCGGCTGCGGCGGCTGGGGCGAAGGGTCGAACGACCTGAGCTGCGGCGACGGATCGAGCGAGGGGCGCTCTCCTCCCCCCTCCACCAGCCCCGCGACGCCGTCGAACGCGCTGCCGCACTTGCCGCAGCGCACGGTGCCCGAATGCGCAGCGAGTTGCTCGCGTTGCACCCGGAAGGCAATGCCGCACGAGGGGCAGCGCGTTACGAGGCTCATTTGCGCGTGCCCGCGAGCAGGACCCAGCCCTCCTCACTGCCGGCGACCGTCATGTGGAACCACGGCGCATACGCCTGCGCCACCTCCGCTGCCTGCGTCTCCAGGATTCCGGATAGCGCGACGCGCGCCCCGCACTGCGCAAAGAGCGGCGCAAGCTCGATCAGCGGCTGGGCGAGAATGTTGGCCACGATGACATCGTAATCGGCAGCGGGCAGCGCACCGGGAAGCGCCGTCGTGAGCGCGACGGCGTTGGCGAGCGCATTTGCACGCGCTGTCTCCACGGCCCCGGGATCCCCATCCACCGCGTCGACCTGCCTTGCGCCGAGCTTGGCGGCGGCGATTGCCAATATACCGGAGCCGCAGCCGTAGTCGAGAATGCGCTCGCCGCCCTGGAGCGTTTTTTCCAGGAATGCGAGCGCCAGTCTCGTACTCGGATGGCTGCCGGTGCCGAAGGCGAGGCCCGGGTCGATGCGTACAGCGATACGGCCCGCGGACGGTCGGTGCCAGCTCGCCCCCACCCAGAGGCGTTCGCCGACTTCGAGCGGCGCGAACTGCGCCTGGCTCGCGAGCACCCAGTCGCGGTCTTCGACCGCTTCGACCTCGAAACCGGGCGCGGCGATGCCGGTGGCCCGCGCAGCGCACGCGACGACTGCCTCGGGCTGGCGGTCGGGAGAAAGAAGCGCGGCGAGCGTCTGCGTTTCGCCGCCCTCGAGCGAAACCGATTGTGCGCCCGCCTCGAGCAGCGCGTCGCTGAACGCCTCGGCCGCGGCGCGCTCGACCCGCAGCGTGAGCGCGAGCCAGGGCATCACTTCCTCTTCTTTTCCTGCTGCGCGAGCTTCTGCTCGAGGTAATGGATCGACACGCCGCCCCGCAGGACGCGCGTGTCGTTGAGGAGCTCGCGGTGCAGCTCGATGTTGGTCTGGATGCCTTCGACCACCATCTCCGACAGCGCGATGCGCATGCGCCCGAGTGCCTGCTCTCGGGTCGCGCCGAAAGCGATGACCTTGCCGACCATCGAGTCGTAATGGGGCGGCACGCTGTAGCCCTGGTAGACGTGGGAGTCGACGCGAATGCCCGGGCCGCCGGGCGGATGGTAGGACGTGATCCTGCCCGGGGAGGGCGTGAAGCGGTACGGGTCCTCGGCGTTGATGCGGCATTCGATCGCGTGACCGCGGATTTGGACATCCTTCTGGCGCATGCGCAGCTTCTCGCCCGCCGCAACGTGGATCTGCTCCTGCACGAGGTCCAACCCCGTGACCATCTCGGTCACCGGGTGCTCGACCTGGATGCGGGTGTTCATCTCGATGAAGTAAAACTCGCCGTCCTCGTACAGGAACTCGAAGGTTCCCGCGTTGCGGTAGCCGATGCGGCGGCACGCGTCAACACAGCGCTCGCCAATCTTGTCGCGCAGCTTGGTCGGAAGTTCCGGCGCCGGCGCTTCCTCGAGCACCTTCTGGTGGCGCCGCTGCAGCGAGCAGTCGCGCTCGCCGAGATGCACGGCGTTCTTGTGTGCATCGGCGAGCACCTGGATTTCGATGTGGCGCGGCTGCTCCAGGTAGCGCTCGAGGTAGACCACCGGGTTTGCGAATGCCGCCTGCGCTTCGCTGCGCGTCATGTTGACCGCGTTGAGAAGCGCCGCCTCGGTGTGCACGACGCGCATGCCCCGTCCGCCGCCGCCGCCCGCGGCTTTGATGATCACCGGATAGCCCACCTTGCGCGCGATGTGCACGATTTCCTTCGGGTCGTCGGGCAGCGCGCCCTCGGAGCCGGGCACGGTGGGAATGCCGGCCTTCGCCATTGCGGCCTTGGCGCTCACCTTGTCACCCATCAGGCGGATGTTCTCGGGCCGCGGCCCGATGAACACGAACCCCGAGCGCTCCACCTTCTCGGCGAAATCCGCGTTCTCGGCAAGGAAGCCGTAGCCGGGATGAATGGCTTCGGCGTCGGTCACCTCGGCGGCGCTGATGATGGCGGGAATATTGAGGTAGCTCGCCGCCGACGGCGGGGGGCCGATACACACCGATTCGTCGGCGAGCTTAACGTACTTCGCTTCGGTGTCGGCCTCCGAGTGCACCACGACCGTACGAATCCCGAGCTCCCGGCAAGCGCGCTGGATGCGCAGAGCGATCTCGCCCCGGTTGGCGATCAGAATCTTTTCGAACATCTACGCCAGAATGAAGAGTGGCTGGCCGTACTCCACCGGCTGCCCGTTCTCCACCAGAATCGCCTTGACGACGCCCGAGGCGTCTGCCTCGATCTCGTTCATCAGCTTCATGGCCTCGATGATGCAGAGGGTGTCGCCCTCCTTCACCGCTTGGCCGACCTCGATGAAGGGCTTCGCGTCGGGAGATGGCGTTCGATAGAAAGTGCCCACCATAGGCGCCTTCACCACATGGCCTTCTTGCCCGGGCTCAGGCTCGGCTGGCTGCGCCGCAGTGGCACCGGCCGTCACGGCCGGCGCCGCCCCGGCCGCGACCGGGGGCGACGCAACCGCCGCGGCAGGGGCTGCGCCGGTCACCACGACCGCGCCCCCCTTCACGATCTTCACTTTCTCCTCACCCTCGGTAATTTCGAGCTCGGCGATGCCCGATTCCTGGACGAGATCGATCAGCTTTTTCAGCTTGCGGAGGTCCATCGCGGCTCCTCGAGGTCCGGCGAAAAGGCTAGAAAAGCAGCTTTTTCGCCGTTGTTCGCGGTAGAACGCGGCATTTTAGCCAAGCAACCTTGCCAGGACCTGTCGCCGCTCGGCGTCA
>DATADT010000177.1:0-9457 GCA_036258355.1 Burkholderiales bacterium | reverse complement strand
CTCCATCATCTCGAGCGCCGCGCCCGCCTCAAAAGTCGGCAGGGTGACGAGGCAGGCGCCGGCCGCGAGCGCCATCAGCGCCGAGAGCGTTGTGCCGGCGACGTGGAAGAACGGCCGGCAGTTGAAGTACCGGTCGTCCGGTCGGATGCCGACACGCGTGCCCGCCGCCCACGCATCTCGCAGCATGTTGTCGTGCGTGAGCATTGCGCCCTTCGGGTACGCGGTCGTTCCGGAGGTGAACTGGATGAGCAGGATGTCGTCCGGCAACACGGTCACCGGCTGGTATGCGCGCCATGGAATGCTTTTCACTTCGACCGCATGGCGAAACCCGGTCTCGCGCACCATCGCACCGAAGTCGATGTTCAAAAACCGCTCGGCGTAGAAGAGCAGCCTGCAGTCCGCCTGCTTCAGGCAGAAGTCGATCTCGGCAGTCTTGAAGCGCGTATTGACTGGCACGGTGACCGCACCGATCAGCGCCGCGCCGTAGAAGAGCGAAAGCCAGTGCTCGTCGTTGCCCATCAGGATGCCGACGTGGTCGCCGCGCCGAATGCCGAGAGACTGCATCGCCCCTGCGGCCCTGCGGGCCCTTTCGAGCATGTCTTCGAACGAAAACCTTCCAGTCAGGGTGACGAGCGCGTCTCCGCTGCGGTTCTCGAGCACCTGCCCGAGCGTCTGCTTCGGCCAGCTCACGCCTTGCCCATCCACTGTCCGGCGGCGAGCTGCTCTTCGATCGCGTCGATCTCGGCCTGAAGCGCGCCTTTTGGATCGAGCTCGACGCCGCGGTCGATGGTCCGCTTCGCAAGCCCGAGCGCGGGCGGCGGCGCTTTGAGGATCGCTTCCGTAATGGCACGCCTTTCGGCTTCCAGGTCTCCTATCCGGGCAACGAGTCCTGCGTCGCGCGCTTCGGCGGCCGTGAGCGTCCTGCCGGTGAACATCATGTCCTTCGCGAGGCGCTTGCCGAGAATGCGCGGCAGGCGCTGCGTCGCACCCACCGTGCCGCGCTGCGCCTCGGGCGTCCGAAAGGTCGCGTCGGGCGTTGCCACGATGAAGTCGCACGCCGCGGCGATCTCGACCCCGGATCCGATCACCGCGCCGTGCACGAGCGCGACGCAGGGCATCGGCAGCGCTTCGAGCGCTCCGTACGCCGCGAACGCGCGCATGCGGCGCTCGCGGATCCAGTCTTCGCTTTTTCCCTTGCGCTCGTTGAGGTCCGCGCCGCCGCAGAATGCCGGCCCGTTTCCGCGCACGAAGACCAGCCGGGCTTCCGCTTCGATGATCTTTCCAGCAGCATCCAGGAGCGCCTCGCACATCTCGAGGTTGAGCGCATTGCGCACTTCGGGGCGGTTGAGCGCGATCGTCGCCACGGCGTCGGCGATGGACAGTCCGACCGTCATATCGCCTTCGCCGCCCGCAACCGATCGACGTCGTCTTTCGACAAACCCAATAAGCCTGTAAGCACTGTCTGCGTGTGCTCGCCGAGCGCCGGCGGGCGGCCGATCTCGGGGTTGTCCCAGCCGAGAAACTTGTACGGGATGGCGAGCGCCTTGAATTCGCCCACCTCCGGGTAATCGAAGCTGCCGACCAGGCGACGCGCTCGTACGTGCGGATCGGCGAGGATCTCCGCGACGTCGTTCACCGGGCCCACCGGCACATCCGCTTCATCGAGTATTGCAAGCAATCGCCCGCGCTCGATGCATGAGATCTTTTCGGTGAGAGCCTGCATTACCTCGTCGCGGTTCTCGACGCGAACGGCGTTGCCCGGAAATGCGGCGCCCCAGGCCTCGAGGCCAAGCGCCTTGCAGAGCGGCATCCAGTGCTGGTCGCTCGCCGTGATGTGAGCGTACTTGCCGTCCTTGCAGCGGAACGTTGCGGAGGGCACGCGGCCGGGATGCTCGGTGCCGAGGCGCGGCGGGATCTCCCCGAGAGCGAAATACCTCGCGGCGGCCAGCGTGAGGAGCGACACCTGCCCGTCGAGCATCGAGAAGTCGACGTTGCAGCCCTTGCCGGTGCGCTCGCGTCCGGCGAGCGAAGCGAGAATCGCGATCGCGGTCCACAACCCGGAAGTGAGGTCAGCGACCGGCAAACCCGGCTTTACCGGCCCGCCGCCCTTCTCGCCGGTGAGGCTCATGATTCCGCCCATCGCCTGGAACACCGTGTCATAGCCCTTCTTCTCTGCGTACGGGCCGCTCTGCCCGAAGCCCGTGCACGACACGTAGATCAGCCTTTCGTTCAGGGAAGATAGAACCGCGTAGTCGAGGCCGTAGCGCCCGAGCGTTCCGACGGCGAAATTCTCGAGGAGCACGTCGGCCTTCTGCGCGAGGGCGCGGATCAGCTTGCGGCCTTCGTCCGAGCGCAAGTTGACGGTGATCGATTCCTTCGAGCGGTTGCAGGCGAAGTAATAGGCACTGTCTTTCGCGAGCTGCGGCTCGAAGGTGCGCGTCTCATCGCCGCTTCCCGGCTGCTCGACCTTGATCACGCGCGCGCCGAGCTCGGCAAGGATCATCGTCGCAAATGGGCAGGCGAGCACGCGCGACAGGTCGAGGACCAGCAGGCCGTCGAGCGGTTTCATTTTTTTCCTAGCTTGGCGAAGTTGCGCATTCGCTTGTTGGTGTCGCGCCCGCGCTCGAGCGCGGCGGCGAGCGGCAGATCGGCCACTTCGTGGAACAGGCGCTTGGTTTCGGCCATCGCTTCTCGCTTCACCGCAGCAAGTTTTTCTGCAAGGGAAAGCGATTCATCCATGAGTCTCGGCAGGGGGACGACCCTGTTCACCATTCCCAACCGCAGCGCCTGCTGCGCATCGACCGGCTCGCCGAGCGATACGAGCTCGAAGGCGGCCTTGCGTCCGACCTGGCGCACGAGGTTGGCCATGACGATCGCGGCGACGATGCCGTGCTTGGGCTCCGGGTAGCCGAGCTTCGCGCCCTCCGCCATCACCGCAAGATCGGCAGCGAGCGCGAGCCCCGCGCCGCCGCCCATGGCGTGGCCGTTGACGGCGGCGACGACGGGTTTTGAGATCTTCGTGAACGTCAAATGCAATTGCATCGTGAGCTCTGCGCGGTCCTCGGCCGCGAGGCCGGTGCCGAGCTCCTTGAACTCGCCGAGGTCGGCGCCGGCGCAGAATCCCTGCCCCGCGCCGGTGAGAATGACCGCGCCGACCGGTTCGTCGGCCTCCGCGGCGCGCAGCGCGTCGAGCAGGCCTTGCGTCAACGCCTGGTTGAGCGCGTTGCGCTTTTCCGGCCGGTTCATGGTGAGGATGCGAACCGCGCCGCGGTTTTCGATCAAGAGAGTCATAGGGACGCCAGCCTCCTGCGCGCCTCCTCCAGCTCCTGCACCAGCCGCGTCATCACCTCGGCCGCGGGCAGGATCTCGTCGACGAGGCCGGCGCTCTGCCCGGCTTCGACCTTGCCCCACTCGACGTCACCCTCGAGCGCGGCTTTCTTCAGCGAAGAAGCCTTGAAGAGCGCCTCGCGCTCTTCGTGGCTCGAGGCGTCGAACTTGCGCGTGAACGCGTTGCGGATCTGCCGGATCGGAAGCGCCGCCGGGCCGACCAGGCAGGTGTCTTGCACGTCGGCGGCGAGCACGGCGCGCTTGTAGTTCTCGTGCACGCTCGCCTCCGGCGTGGCGATGAAGCGCGTGCCAAGCTGCACGGCTTCGGCGCCGAGCGCTAGGAGTGCCGCGATACCGGCGCCGTCGGCGACGCCGCCGCTCGCGACGACCGGCAGCCGCGTCGCGCGCACGATGCGGCGGACGAGCACGATCGTGCCGACATTGGACGGCGGCGGGTGGCCGCCCGCCTCCGCGCCGTCGACGACGAGCGCATCCACGCCGGCGGCTTCCGCCTTCTTCGCGTGTTCGACCGAGGCCACCACGTGCAGCCACCGGGCGCCGACGGCGCGAAACCGCGCAAGATGCTCGCGCGGCCCGCCCTGCGAGGCGACCATGACCGGAATCTTCTTGCGAAGCGCAATCTCCAGCAGCTCGGGAGCCCGCGCCCCATTCAGCGGAATGTTGACCCCGAACGGCTTCGTGGTTCCCGCGCCAATTTCGTCCAGGGTCCGTGAGAAATCATCCGGCCTCATCGGTCCCGCGCCGAGCACGCCCATGCCGCCGGCGTTCGACACCGCGATCACGAGCGGCGCATTCGACGACGCCCAGCTCATCGCGGCCTGGAAGATCGGGTGCTCGATGCCGAGGAGCTCCGTGATGCGCGTCTTCACTTGAGCGCCCTCTCCTCTTCGATCAGCGCCCGCGCCTGGCCGGCGAGCTTGATGAGCGCGCGCTCGAATGCCTTCTTTTCACCCTTGCTAAGGCAATTGCGAAACAGCGCATCGCGCTCGCCCGCGGCGCGGATCAGGCCCGTGTACAACCTTTGTCCCGTCTTGGTGAGGGTGAGGCGCACACCGCGTCCGTCTCCGGGGTCGGCCGCGCGCAGCACCAGGCGCCGCTTCGCAAGTCCGGACACCACGCGGCTCATCTGGCTCTTGTCGATGCCGGCGGCGCGCGCGAGGTCGCCGAGCGAGAGCGGCTCCTCCGAGGCGCCAAGGAGCGCGATCGTGCGCCATTCCCACAGGCTCACGCCGAACTCGCGCCGGTAGCGCAACTCGGCGCCGCGCGAAAGCAGGTTCGCCACCAGATGTACGCGGTACGAGAGGAGGTCGCGGATCTCAGTCATCGAAGAACGGCGTCTCGTCGCCGCCGCGCAGCCGGATGTCGAAGCGGAAAGATCTGCTGCTCGTTGCATGCGCCACCAGGAGTGAGCGGCGAGACGGTTCCACGGCTTGCAGGACCGGATCGTCCGAGCGCTCGAAGAACATCACCGTCTGCAGCTGCCTCATGAGGCCCGAGTAAAGCAGGAGGAAGTTGATGTGCGGCGCGCGCCCGGGAATCGCGCCCGGCCGCACGGTGCGGAAGCGGTACTCGCCGCGCGCGTCGGTCGCCGCCCGGCCCCAGCCCGGGAAAACCGGGTTGTCGAAGCGGCCGGCGGGGTCCGCCTGCCAGATCTCGAGCACGAGGTTGTCGAGCGGCTTGCCGTCGAGCTCGGTGACGCGGCCGTTGATCTCGATCGCCCCGGCCGCGCCCGGTGCGAGGTCGTTCGCACCCTGCGCGAATTCCCGCGGGAAGAAGGGGCCGAGGGTCATCTCGGCAGTGGGCACGAGGCGCTTCACGGGAGACGCGCGGTTGCATTGCACCCGCGCACGACCAGCTCGTGCTCGTAGACAAGCTCGTTCGTCTGCGAGGGAATGAAACGCGCGATGCAGCGGCCACGGGCTTGCGGGTCGCGGATCGCGTTCAGGATCGCATCGGTTGCGTTGAGCGGCTCGCCGGGGAAGAACATCTGGGTCACGAGGCGCGAGAGCCACACCCGTCCCCACACCGAGAAGTGCACGTGCGGGGGCCGCCACCCGCCGCCCGTGTCCGGCACCGGATACGCGCCCGGCTTAATCGTGCGCAGCTCGACCCTTCCGTCGCCATCTGCGACGAGGCGCGCGGCCCCGTAGAAATTCGGATCGACCGGAGCGTCATGCGTATCGTTCGGGTGGATGTACTTGCCCGCGGCGTTGCAGTGCCAGGCCTCGACCACCGTGCCCGCGAGCGGCGCGCCGTCCTCGTCCACGACGCGCAGCCGCAGGCGGATGAGCTGCCCGAGCGCGCGCCTCGCGCCGTGACCCGCGAGGTCGCCCGCCTCTCTTCCCGCGACGGCGGGCAGGCGCGGGGGACCCGGCTGCGGCCCGGAAAGCTCGGAAGCCGTGTGCGGCCGGCGCACGAGCGGCTGCGACGGCCAGCGGCGCGCGGTCTGCGCGTAGCCCGCCTCCACGCCCTGCGCCTGGGTGAGCGGGTCGCGGCGCTCGATCACGATCGGCATTTCGTTGACACCGTAAACCAGGTGGTTGATGATGTCAACGATGCCGGACGTGACGCTGTGCGAGTGCTTCGCGCGCGACGGGCTGCAGCACGAGCCCGCGTTCGTGCCGACCGCGACCAAGCGCGCGCTGGTCGAGCGCTTCGCCGCGCTCGGCTTTCCGCGCGTCGAGGCGACGTCCTATTCCAACCCGAAGGTGGTTCCGCAGTTCGCCGATGCCTCGCCCCTGTTGAAATCCCTTCAAAGAAGACCCGGCGTTTTCTACAAGGCGACCTGCGCGAACGTGAAAGCCGTCGAGCGCGCGCTCGCCGATCTCGACGCCGGCTACGGCGCGAGCGAGGTGAGCCTGCTGGTGTCGGCGACCGAGTCGCACTCGCGCAAGAATCTCAACCGCAGCCGCGCCGAGCAGTGGGAAAACATCGCCGAGATGGCGGCCGCGGCGAAGGGACGCTTTCGCATGGTGGGGACGATCTCGGTGGCGTTCGGCTGCCCGTTCGAGGGCCGGGTCGATGCCGTCTCGGTGATCGCAGACGTGGACAAGTTCTGCGAGCTCGGCGTCGAGCACGTGGCGCTCGGTGACACGACCGGCATGGCGACCCCGCACAGCGTGAAGGAGCTCTTCTCCAACATGGAAAGCGCGGTGCCGATCGCGCATTTTCACGACACGCGCGGCACGGGCATGGTGAACTGCATCGCCGCCTACGAGGCGGGGGTGCGCCACTTCGACTCCTCTTTCGGCGGCGTCGGCGGCCATCCCGCCAAGGTGAAGTACGGCGGCGGCTTTACCGGCAACGTTTGCACCGAGGACCTGGTGAACCTCTTGGAGTCGATGGGCGTCGATACCGGCATCGACCTCGACGGCCTGCTCGCCACGGCCGGGTTCTGCGAGCAGGCGCTTGGCCGCGAGTTGTACGGCCGCGTGACGCGCAGCGGGCTCAATCCGCTGCTGGCTCGTTGACCAGAATTCTGGTCAAATTACGGAATGCCGAAGATCCTGCCCATTTCCGAAGTCAAGGCACGCCTGCCCGAGCTCGTCACCGGGGTCGAAGAGCGGGAAGAACAGGTCGTGGTCACGCGCAACGGCAAGCCGGCCGCGATGCTGGTGAGCTACGCCGAGTACGAAGGCCTGAAGGAAACGCTCGACGTGCTGAGCGACCCGGATCTGATGAAGCAGATTCGCCAAAGCCTGGCCGATATTGCGGCCGGCAAGAAGGCGCTGACCTTCCAGGAAGTGTTCGGCGAACCGTTCGTGCCGCGCAGGCGCAAGCGCAGAAAGCGGCGCTGAATTGGCGTTGTACCGGCCAGCCGTTCGCGCTCCGGCCGCTCAAGTGCTCCGCCGACTTCCACCCGGAATCAAGCGCGCGGTGAAATCGGCCCTACGCGAGGTGGCGGCGAATCCCCTCGCCGGGGAGCCGTTGCACGGGGAACTCGAGGGGTTGTGGAAGTATCGCGTGCGCACGTTTCGACTGATCTACCAGGTGGACCGGGCGAGCAGGCTGGTGAGTATCCTTGCACTCGGCGAGCGGCGCAGCATCTACGAGGAAGTCGCCGAATTGCTTCGCTCGCGGGCATGACCGCCCCGGTTTTCGCGCACGTGCACTCGATCCGGCTGCGAAGCGGCCACGAAGCGCTCGTCGCGCGCGTGCTGACGAAAGACGGGAAGACGGGCTTCGGCTTCAGCCTTCGGCTCGATGCGTCCGAGGCGCGGCATATGGCCGAGTGGCATGCGGGCGTGCGCGGCGAGCCGCCGAAGATCGAGCCCGTGCTCGCGCATCCATGGGAGACGGCTTACATCGCCAGCGAAGCGATTCCCTGGAATGTCGAGCCGGCGTTTGCCGCCGTCAAGTGGCTGTCCAGCTAGAGAATCGCATTCCGCCGCCTATCGTGGCGGCGTGCACTGCGGCCTTAATGCTCGGCCTCGCGTGGGCCGTGCCGGCGCTCACCGTTCCGGCTCCTCCAGTGCTTGCGTTCCCCGTCGCCGCGGTGGGCGTGTCGCTGGACGCCATCGCCCTCTTCCACTTTCTGCGCAGCCGCACGACCGTCAATCCGTTAAAGCCCGCCTCCGCTTCGGCGCTCGTCACCGGCGGAATCTACCGGCTGACACGCAACCCGATGTACCTCGGCCTCGCGACGCTTCTGCTCGCATGGGCGATCTACCTGGGGAATCTCGCCGCGCTGGCGGGGGTACCGCTCTTCATCCTATATATGAACCGATTCCAGATCGCCCCCGAGGAGCGGGCGCTCGAAGCGCGCTTTGGCGCCGAGTACATTGCGTACCGGACGCGCGTGCGGCGCTGGCTTTGAGCGAAAATCGGGGTCAGACCCGAGGAGGCATGGATGACTCAAAGCATCAGTTACAAAAGACCCGATGGAAAAACCGTAAACGCCCACCTGGCCGAGCCGAAGGCCGGGAAGGGCGCGCCCGGCGTGGTGGTGATCCAGGAGTGGTGGGGCCTGAACGACCAGATCAAGGGCGTGGCCAACAAGCTTGCCGCCGCGGGCTACCGCGCGCTCGTGCCGGACCTCTACCGCGGCAAGGTCGCCGTCGAAGCAAAAGAGGCCGAGCACCTGATGACCGGGCTCAACTTCGGCGACGCCGCAGGGCAGGACGTGCGCGGCGCGGTCCAGCATCTCAAGGCGACCGGCAGCCGCAAAGTCGGCGTCACCGGCTTCTGCATGGGCGGCGCGCTGACCCTGCTCGCCGCAGTCAACGCCCCCGAGGCCGATGCCGCGGTCGCGTGGTACGGCTTCCCGCCGCTCGAGTTCATCGACCCCGGGAAGATCAAGGCGCCGCTCATGGCGCACTGGGCGACCAAGGACGAGTTCTTCACCATCTCGAAGGTCGACGAACTGGAGAAGAAGCTGCACGCCGCCAACGTGAAATTCGATTTTCACCGCTACGACGCGAAGCACGCGTTTGCAAACGAAACCGCGGTCGGCCCGAAGCGGCCGGTGGCGGCGGCGGAGTACAACGCCCAGGCGTCCGAGCTCGCGTGGAAGCGAACGCTCGACTTCTTCGCGAAGAACCTCAAGTAGCGAAAATCGGGGTCAGAGCCCGATTTCCGGTATCTCCGCTACCGCTATGGGAAATCGGGCTCTGACCCCGATTTTCGCAGCTACTGCTTCGGGATTTTCGCGGCCTCGACCACGCGCGTCCAGCGCTGCGACTCGGCGACGAAGAACTCGCGCAGCTGCTCCGGGCTGCTCGTGCGGCCCTCGACGCCGAGCTCGGCGAAGCGCTTCTGCACTTCGGGCGCCGCGAGCGCTTTGCGTAGCTCCTGGTTGACGCGGTCGATCACCGCGCGCGGCGTCTTGGCCGGCGCGGCTATCGCGTTCCACGACGCGACGTCGTAGCCCGGCACGCCCGCCTCGATCACCGTCGGCACGTCGGGCAGGCCGGGGAAGCGCTTCGCCGCGGTGACCGCGAGCGGTCGCAGCGCGCCGGACTTGATGCTGGAGAGAAGCGGCGCGATGAAATCCACCGCGAGGTCTACGTTGCCGTTGCGCGCGGCGACGATCACTTCGCCGGTGGTCTTGTGCGGCACGACGAGCGCGTCGATGCCGGCGGTGGAGCGGAAAAGCTCGCCCGCGAGGTGC
>DATADT010000176.1:0-2921 GCA_036258355.1 Burkholderiales bacterium | reverse complement strand
GAAGAGCGCGCGCGGCGCGCGCGCTTCCTCCAGGGCCGCGGATTCTCCAGCGACGTCATCCATCGCCTGGTCCTGCGCAGCGAGCAATAACGCTAGAAGCTCACGGCAAGGCCGAGCGCCCAGCCCTCCGCGTTGTCGCCGACCTTGTACCGGACCAAGAGCCGGGTGCGCGTCACGATGATGTCGTACTTGCTCGAGTCGAGCTCGAGACCGAGCCCGAATGAATGCAGCTGGTCGAAGCCGAGCACCCCTTCGAGATCGCCGAGAAACCGGGTGTACGCGTACTCCAGCACGTAGCGCAGCGGCCGCTCGAGGAGGATGACGCCAGTCGGTGCGCGCCAGCGCGACCATAGCGCGAGGGTTTGCGCGCTCGCGTGTCCCTCAACCGCCTCCGAGCTGTCGTAGCTCTGGAGGTAGATGTTGGTATAGCGCAGCTCGACGTCGATCTCGTTCTCTGGACGGTAGCGCTCGTAGTCGAGCATCAGGGAGCCGCCGAGCCCCACCGCCCTCAGCGTGCCGTTGGCCAGGAACTCGAAGTCGGCAGCACTCCCACGGCTTTCTGCGATACTTGCAGCGACCGCGCCGTCGCTCGAGACGCGGCCGAAAGAGAAATTGAAGATCGGCCGCAGCGTCCACGCCGCGGTCAGCGGGAAGTCCCACCCGACGCCGCCGGTCGCCGACAGGCTGTTCCACTTTACCGGAATCGGGCGCTCGACCTGCCCGTCGCTCGCGACGAAGGTCGGATCGTAGCGCCCGTAGGCCACGGTGCCTTCCAGGTACAGCGGGAAGCTCTTGCTCATCGTAAATCCGCCGCCGAGCGAAGTCTGGCGGAAGTCGGGATTGGCCGCGCTCTCGTCCTGGATGGAGATCGAGCCGGTGGTGACGTCAGGCGTCAATGTGAAGCCCATCAGCGCGAGGACACCATTCGCGCGCTCCTGAACGTTCGCGCCCACCAGGCTGAACCCCTGCGCCACCGCAAACGTCGGAGCGAGCGCGCAGGCTGCGATCAACGCGCGCAGTACATGCCGTGACCGAATGTTTAACCCTCCCCACGTGTAGCTTATCAGCAAGTCCGAAACTGCCGCGGCCTGTGCTAGAAGCTCACCGCGAGCCCGATCGCCCACCCGTCCACGTTGTTGCCGACCTTGTAGCGCGCGATGAGCCGGGTGCGCGTCACCAAGATGTCGTGCTTGCTCGAGTCGAGCTCGAGGCCGATGCCGAACGAATGAATGTCCTCGAACCCGAGCGTGCCTTCGAGGTCGCCGAGAAACCGGGTGTACGCGTACTCGAGCACGTAGCGCAAAGGCCGCTCGAGAAGATTGATCCGGGTCGGCGCCCGCCAGCGCGACCAGAGCGAGACACTCTGCGCGCTCGCGTGGCCTTCCACGGCCGCGGAGCTGTCGAAGCTCTGAAGATAGATGTTGCTGTAGCGAAGCTCGAAGTCGATCTCGTTTTCCGGCCGGTAGCGCTCGTAGTCGAGCATGACGGAGCCGCCGAGCCCGAACGCGTTGAGCTCGCCGTCGCGCAGGAACTCGGACTCGGCGCCGCTTGGCGGCGGCCTGCCGTCCACGCGGCTGCTCGTGACGCGCCCGAGCGAGAGGTTGAAGATCGGCCGCAGCGTCCATCCGGCGGCGGCGAGGGGAAAGTCCCAGCCGATTCCGCCGCTCACCGAGACGCTCTCCCAGTTCACCGAAACCGGCTCTTCGGCCGGGCGGCCGCTCAGCACGAAAGTCGGGTCGTAGCGCGCATAGGCCGCCGTGCCTTCCAGGTAGAGCGGAAAACTCTTGCTGATCGTGAACCCGCCGCCCACCGACCCTTGCTTGAAGTCCGGGTTGCCGGTCGCCTGGTTGAAGATCGAAAGCGAGCCGGTCGTCACATCCGGAGTGACAGTGAAACCCATTACCGCAAGCACTGCGTTCGCGAGCTTCTGCAGGTCGACGCCGACAACGCCAGAGTCCTGCGCCAGCGCGAGCGCGGGCGCGAGGGCACACGCGGCGCAGAGCGCCCGCAAGGCGGCACTTCGGGGTTTGTTATTCGAGTTGATCAGGCAGTCCGATTGTGAGGCGCCGTGTCATCCGTTGCTACTGTATATACGTTCATATGAGCACAGGCACTCGCCTGGGAGAGGGGGTGAAAGCATGGATCAGGCACAAGCATTGGCGATCGTCCGATCGCTTGCGAACGGCGTCGATCCTGAAAGCGGCGAGGTGTTCGCGGCGGACAGCGCCTACCAGCGCCCGCAGATCGTGCGCGCGCTGTACGAGGCGGCCGCGGCGCTCGAGAGGATCGAGCGCTTCGAGCGACGCCGCGCGCAGATGCCGCAGAAGACCGGCGAGCCGTGGAGCGAGGAAGAGGACCGAAAGCTCCTCGCCGCGTTCGACGCGGGCCGCGCGCTGCAGGAGTTGGCGGCGGCGCACGAGCGCACCATGGGCGCGGTGCGCGCCCGGCTGTTGAAGTACGGGCGCATTAACGCCTAGGCGCTTTCTCCGGGGCGTCCGGCCGGCGTCCCCGGGGGCTTTGGCGGTGAAGTAGAATTCCAGAGTGAAATCAAGCGAAATTCGCACGGGTTTCCTCGAGTATTTCCGCTCGAAGGGGCACCAGATCGTGCCCTCGAGCCCGCTCGTGCCGGCGAACGACCCGACGCTGCTCTTCGTCAATTCCGGCATGGTGCAGTTCAAGGACGTGTTCCTCGGCAAGGAGACGCGTCCCTACAAGCGCGCCACCACGGCGCAACGCTCGCTACGCGCCGGCGGCAAGCACAACGACCTGGAGAACGTCGGCTACACCGCTCGCCACCACACGTTCTTCGAGATGCTGGGCAACTTCTCCTTCGGCGATTACTTCAAGAAAGACGCCATCCACTTCGCGTGGGAGCTTCTCACCAGGGTGTACAAGCTCCCCTCCGAGCGCCTGTGGACCAC
>DATADT010000175.1:0-5127 GCA_036258355.1 Burkholderiales bacterium | reverse complement strand
ACGCTCGTCATGCGCTGGCAGTAGGGGCAGCCCTCGAGCCAGAAGTAAAGCATCAGCCGCTTGCCCTGCTTCGCCGCGTCGGCCGCTTCGTCGCGCGCATCGAGCATGGTCTCGGCGAACCACTCCGGCACTTCCCTCGCGGCCGCGGGAACCGCGGCCGCGAGGAGGAACGCGAAGAGCAGGAGCGCGGCGAGCAGCTTCACGAATGCATTTGTGATTGAATTGGCCATGCGCGTCGTAGCGGGATGGATTCTAGCGCTGGCCGCTTCGGCGGCCTGGGCGGCGCACGAGCCGTGGGCGACGATCCGCTTCCCTCAGGACGAGGACAAGTGGTGGTGGGACGCCGACTGGTGGGAGCGCGGCCGGATCGCCGCGCCCGCGAACCACGCAGTGCGCGTGCGCGCGGCGAGCTACCGCAACGGCGAGGTGGAAATTCCCGTGGAGGTTTTTTCCGCGGGGAAATTCCCGGTCGTGGTGTTCCTGCACGGCCGGCGCGGTCTCGACGAGCTGACCCGGCTCGTGCCGCTGCGCCTCGCGGCGCGCGGCTTCACTGTGGTGGCGCCCGACCTCTTCAGCGGCCGCTTCATCGACAAGATGCCGGTGCGCCACGACCCGGCGCTCGAGGACGACGCCGCGCTCGCCATCGACTTCGCCCTCGCGCTGCCCGAGGCGCGCGGCCAGGCGAAAACCTGCGTCGTCTCGCACACCCGCGGCGGCTACTACGCGCTCAGGGCGCTCGTCACCAAGGGCAGGCAGGCGAAGACCGCGTGCTACATCTCCTACTACCCGCACTGGCAGCATCCCGAGGCCCCCGAGGCGATGCAGGTGTACCAGTACGCGCCCGAGGTGGATGAGCTGCGCGTCCCGGTGCTCGTATTCCTGGGTGAGCACGAGCAGTATCAGCGCGTGCGCCCAATCCTCGCCGGCATTGATTCACTGAAGGCGAAGAAGCGCGAGGCGCGCGTCATCGTCTATCCCGGCGTCGGGCGCGGCTTCGACTTTCGGCCCCCGGAAGTGCGCACCCTGGCCGACGACCTCGCCGCCCAGGACTCGCTCGCCCGCGCGGCGCGCCTCATCGAGGGCCTAAGCAAGCAATAGATACAATTGATGTGCTTTGAGAGAGGAGACTTGCCATGATCCGCAGGCGGTTTCTGGCGGCAACGGCAGCAGCGGTGCTGGCGGCCGGTTGCGCCGCCATGGATGGAAAGCAGGACAAGGTCGTCTACCACATCAACGAGGGCACCGCACAGGCGTCGAACGGGCTGCGCAACATCGGCAACCACCTCGAAGTGAACCCCGACGCGAAGATCGTGGTCGTGACGCACGCGCTCGGCGTGGACTTTCTCATGAAGGGCGCCAGGGACAAGAACGGCGCGAAGTACGAGGACCTGGTGGAGCAGCTGAAGCAGCGCGGCGTGCAGTTCGACGTTTGCGAGATCACGCTGCGCAACCGCAAGCTCACCAAGGACCAGTTCATCGAGTACGTGACCTGGGTGCCCTCCGGCGTCGCCGAGGTGAGCCGGCTGCAGCTACGCGAGGGCTATGCCTATCTCAAGCCTTAGAATGTCTAATATCGAGCTTTTAGGAGTACGGAGAGATGATGCAACGTAGAGGACTGCTGAAAGGCGCGGCGGTGCTTCTCCTAGCGGGGCTGCTCAAGCCCGTGGCCGCGCTCGCGGCCTGGAACAAGGCGGCGTTCTCGTCGAAGACGAGCGCCGACGCGCTGAAGAGCCTGGGAACGCCGAGCGCGGAAGCGAGCGGCGGCATCGTGATCGAGGCGCCGCAGATCGCGGAGAACGGCGCCGTGGTGCCGATCGAGGTGACGAGCAACATCCCGGGGACGACGTCGCTCGCGGTGCTGGTGGAGAAGAACCCGTATCCGCTCGTGGCGAAGTTCGACTTCATGGAGAGCGCGCTGCCCTTCGTCAAGATCAATGCCAAGATGGGCGAGACTTCCGACGTGCGCGTGGTGGCTACGGCGGGCGGCAAGCATTACCAGGCCACCAAGGAGATCAAAGTGACCATCGGCGGGTGCGGAGGCTGACATGGCGGGACCGATGAAAATGAGAGCCACGCTCGCGGGCGGGTACACCGACGTGCGCGTGCTGATGACTCATCCCATGGCCACCGAGCAGCAGACCAAGGGGCAGCCGCACTTCATCCAGAACCTCACGGTGAAGGTGAACGGCAAGACCGTGATCGAAGGCGAGATCAGCCAAGCGATATCGCGTAACCCGGTGTTCTCGTTCCGCCTGAAGGGCGGCGCGAAGGGCGACAAGATCGAAGTGAGCTGGCTCGACAACAAGGGCGACACCAACAAGACGGAAACCGCGGTCGCCTGACGAAGGAAGGAGGAGGTGGATGATGAAGCGCGCACTCGCGTGCGCGGCGGTGTTGGCGTTGACGCTATCACCGGCCGCCGCGCAGCAGAAATCGCCGTACGCGGACTATCAGAAAAAGACCACCGAGGCGGCGCCGCTGGAGCTCTTCGAGCTGGTCGGCGAGGAGCTCTGGAAGAAGAAGCAGGGACCGAAGAGCGCCTCCCTCGAGCAATGCGATCTCGGCCAGGGGCCCGGCAAGTTGAAGGGCGCCTACGCCCGCCTGCCGCGTTACTTCAAGGATACCGGCGAGGTCATGGACCTGGAGTCGCGCCTCGTGCACTGCATGATGAGCCTGCAGGGGCGCAGCCGGGAGGAGATCCTCAAGCGACCCTTCGGCAATGCCGACAAGCCCTCCGAGCTGGAATATCTCTCCATGTATGTTGCCCGCCAGAGCAACGGTTTCAAGATAGACCCCGGCACGAGACATCCCAAGGAGAAGGAGGCTTACGCGCTGGGCGAGAAGCTCTTCTCCTGGCGCACCGGGCTGTGGGACTTCTCCTGTACCTCCTGCCACGGCGAAGAGGGCAAGCGCATCCGCGCCTCCGAGCTGCCGCAGCTCGACGACCCGAAGCAGGTGAGCCCTTTGATCGCTACCTGGCCCGCGTATCGGGTCTCGACGAGCTCGCTGATCACCCTGCAATGGCGCATGAACAACTGCTTCCAGCAGATGCGCACGGCGGAGCCGATTTTCGGCTCGGAAACGGTCAATTCCTTGATCACCTACCTGACCGTGAAGTCCAAGGGGGCCACCTACAGCGGCCCGGGCATCAAGCGCTGAGGAGAATGCGATGATCACGAAATCGACGCTTGGTGCCGCTGTCGCGGCGCTCGTGCTTTCGCCGGCGGCGTCCGCCGAGCCGTCTGCGCGCGAGGTGCAGGAGATCCTGAAGCGCGACTTCCGGCCCAGAGGGCAGGCGAAGATGGACCGGATGGACCAGGACGCGGTGCAGCGCCTGTGCACCACCACGAACAACAAGCCCCCCGCCGATCTCGCCAAGAAGCTCGAGGCGGACCAGATGCGGACCATCGACTTTCCCAAGGGCAGCCTAATGGGCAACTGGAAGGAAGGCGCGAAGATCGCCTGGAGCGGCCAGGGCATGCAGTGGCACGAGGACCCGAAGTTGCCGGGGGGCGGCGGCTGCTACAACTGCCACGAGATGTCGCCGCAGCGCGAGGCTTTCGGCACCATCGGGCCGAGCCTGGCCGCCTTCGGCAAGAAGCGCGGAAATGGCATCGAGATGCAGAAGTACGTCTACGGCAAGATCTACAACGCCAAGGCCTACAACCTGTGCTCGGAGATGCCGCGCTTCGGCACCACGAACAGCCTGACCGAAGAGCAGATCAAGGATCTCACCGCCTACCTCCTCGATCCGGCTTCGCCAGTAAACAAATAGCGCTCTAGTTGCAGCGCCGCGAGTTTCTCCGTCTTCTCGCCCTCGCCGCCGCGGCGGGCGGCACGCTGCGCGCCGGCCTGACGCGGGCGCAGGCCGCGGCCGAGCTCTACGACGTCCCGCCGTTCGGCAACCTCTCGCTGCTGCACGTCACCGACGTGCATGCGCAGCTTCTTCCGGTTTACTTCCGCGAGCCCAGCGTAAACCTCGGCGACGGCAAACCTCCCCACCTCGTGGGCGAGGCTTTGCTCAAGTATTTTTCAATAGAGAAGCAAACCCTCCGGGCGCATGCCTTCACCCACCTCGACTTCGTCGCCGCGGCGCGCCGCTACGGCAGGGTGGGCGGCTACGCCCACCTCGCGACGCTGGTGAAGCGGCTGCGGGCCTCCCGCCCGCACGCATTGCTCCTCGATGGCGGCGACACCTGGCAGGGCTCGGCTACCTCGCTCTGGACCCAGGGGGCGGACATGATCGGCGCGCAGAAGCTGCTCGGCGTCGACCTTATGACCGCCCATTGGGAATTCACGTATGGGGCTGAAAGAGTAAAAACCGCCATCGAGCGTGAGCTTTCGCCGGTCGAGTTCCTCGCGCAGAACGTCAAGACCACCGACTTCGAGGATCCGGTCTTCAAGCCCTATAGCCTGAAGAGCGTCAACGGTGTGGCGCTCGCGGTGATCGGCCAGGCGTTCCCGTATACGCCGATCGCCAACCCGCGCCATATGGTCCCGGAATGGACCTTCGGCATCCAGGAGACGCGCCTGCAGAGCCTCGTCGACGAGGTGCGCGCCAAGGGCGCGAGGGCCGTCGTGCTGCTTTCGCACAACGGGATGGATGTCGACCTCAAGCTCGCTTCCCGCGTGCGCGGCATCGACGCGATCCTCGGCGGGCACACGCACGACGGCGTGCCCGCGCCCGTGGCGGTCGGCAAGACGCTCGTCACCAACGCCGGGTCGAACGGCAAGTTTCTCGCCGTGCTCGACCTGCAGGTGTCGGGAAGCGGCGTGGAGGACTATCGCTACCGCCTGCTGCCGGTGTTCTCCAACCTGCTGCCCGAGGATGCGGAAATGGCCTCCTACATCAGGGCGGCACGGAAGCCTTTCGAAGAAAAGTTGAGTGACAAGCTTGCCGTGACCGAGGGCCTGCTCTACCGCCGCGGCAACTTCAACGGCACTTGGGATGAGCTCATCATGCAGGCGATGCTGGCCGAGAAAGGTGCCCAGATCGCCTTTTCCCCGGGCTTCCGCTGGGGCACGACCCTGCTGCCGGGCGACGCGATCACGTTCGAGCACGTCATGGACCAGACGGCGATCACCTATCCGTACTCGACGTTGAACGAGCTCTCGGGCGAGCAGATC
>DATADT010000174.1:0-2521 GCA_036258355.1 Burkholderiales bacterium | reverse complement strand
AAGTACTGCAGCTTCTGCGTCGTGCCGTACACCCGCGGCGAAGAAGTGTCACGGCCATTCGATGATGTGGTCGCCGAGGTGGCCGGCCTCGCCGAGCAGGGCGTGAAAGAGGTGACGCTTCTTGGGCAGAACGTGAACGCCTGGCGCGCGGAAATCGCGGGAGCGCAGGCCGACTTCGCCGAGCTGCTCTACTACCTGGATGAGCTGCCGGGGATAGAGCGCATCCGCTACACCACCTCGCATCCCCGCGAATTCACCCAGCGGCTGATCGACACGCACCGCGACCTCGACAAGCTTGCGCCGCACGTGCATCTTCCGGTGCAGTCGGGCTCGGACCGGGTGCTCGCGGCGATGAAGCGCGGCTATACCGCGCTCGAGTACCGCTCGATCGTGCGCCGGCTGCGCCAGGCGCGGCCCGGCATCAGCCTGTCATCGGACTTCATCGTCGGCTTCCCGGGCGAGACCGAGGCCGACTTTCAGGCGACGCTCAAGCTCGCGCGCGACGCCGATTTCGACGCCTCGTTCTCCTTCGTCTACAGCCCGCGGCCGGGAACCCCGGCGGCGGAGCTGCCCGATGCGGTTTCTCATTCCGAAAAAATCGAAAGGCTGCGGCGCCTGCAAGCGCAGCTCGAAGTGCAGGCGCGTGCCATCAGCGAGGCGATGGCCGGAACGACCCAGCGGGTCCTGGTGGAAGGTCATTCCAAGAAACAGCAGACCGAACTGCAGGGGCGAACCGGCAACAACCGCGTGGTGAATTTTCCGGGGCCGCCCGCGCTCATTCACCGATATGTGAACGTGCGCATCGCTTCGGCCCTTCCTCACAGCCTGCGGGGTGAGCTCGTCTGAGGGCGAAACCGGTCGAAGTCAGGCTGGACCCGGTCGACAACCAGCGCCTCGCACGCCTGTGCGGCGCGCTCGACGAGAACATCCGCCAGATCGAGTCGGCGCTCGATGTCACGATAGCGCGCCGCGGCGCGAAGTTCACGGTGAAGGGCGAGCAGGCGCAGCGCGCGGCGGAAGCGCTCGAGCACTTCTACGACCGTGCGTCCGGCGACCTGACCGTCGAGGATGTGCAGCTCGGCCTGACCGAGCTGTCCAAGAAAATCGCCCTGAAGAAAGAAGGTCCCCAGCTCCTGACCCGGCGCGCCGACCTGCATGGCCGTACACCCCACCAGGTCGAGTACATCGAGAACATCCTCGCGCACGACCTCACCTTAGGCATCGGCCCGGCGGGCACCGGAAAGACCTACCTCGCCGTCGCATGCGCGGTCGACGCGCTCGAGCGCGACAAGGTGAAGCGCATCGTACTCGTGCGGCCCGCGGTGGAAGCGGGCGAGCGCCTCGGCTTCCTCCCCGGCGACCTCGCGCAGAAGGTCGATCCGTATCTCAGGCCGCTGTACGACGCGCTCTTCGACCTGATGGGGTTCGAGAAGACGGGCAAGCTCTTCGAGCGCGGTACGATCGAGCTCGCGCCGCTCGCCTACATGCGGGGCAGGACGCTTAACCACGCGTTCATCATCCTCGACGAAGCGCAAAACACCACGCCCGAGCAGATGAAGATGTTCCTGACGCGCATCGGCTTCGGCGCGAAGGCGGTGGTGAACGGCGACGTCACCCAGATCGATCTCGCGCGCGGCCAGAAGAGCGGGCTGATCGAGGCGCGGCGCATCCTCGCGGGCGTGCGCGGCATCGCCTTCACGCAGTTCGGCGCGCAGGACGTGGTGCGCCACCCGCTGGTCGCGCGCATCATCGATGCCTACGACTCGCGTCAAGAAGAACAGTAAGGTATCCGTTCAGTACGCGGTGCCGCGGCGCGGAGTGCCCGGCGCAGCGTTTCTTCGCAAGTGGGTGCTCGCGACGTCCACTTCCCGGGTGACTTTGAGAATCGTCGGCGAGCGCGAAGGCCGCGAGCTTAACCACGCTTTCAGAAAGAAGAGCCGCGCGACCAACGTGCTGGCGTTCGACACGGGGGACATCGTGCTGTGCCATCCCGTCATCCGGCGCGAGGCACGCGCGCACGGAAAGAGCGTTGCGGCGCACTATGCGCATCTCGTCGTGCACGGCTGCCTGCACCTGCGCGGCTACGCGCATGAAAAGAAAAGGGATACGGCGCGCATGGAAGCGCGCGAGATCCGCATTCTGCGCCGCGGCGGATTCGGCAATCCCTACGGGGTAGAATGAACGCGCCAGGCATGAACGATCAGTCCCGACCAAGCCTGCTCGAGCGCCTTTCGGCGCTCCTAATGCGCGAGCCGGGCGACCGCAGCGAGCTCACGCAGCTTCTGAGGTCGGCTTATTCGCGCAATCTGCTCGACGCCGACGCGCTCTCGATCATCGAGGGCGCGCTCAACGTGTCGGAGATGGCGGTGCGCGACATCATGGTGCCGCGCGCGCAAGTCGACTTCATCGACATCAACGAGCCGGTGGAGAAGTTCGTGAAGCAGGTGATCGCCACCGCGCACTCACGCTTTCCGGTGATCGACCAGAACCGGGACGACGTCATCGGGGTGTTGCTCGCCAA
>DATADT010000173.1:0-4321 GCA_036258355.1 Burkholderiales bacterium | reverse complement strand
CTCCGGATTGCACACCGGCGCCGGGCAAAGGTTGAAGCGGCCGTGCGAGATCACGCGCATAGCGTAGAGCAGCCGGCCGCCGAGGAACTCGATGCGCACGATGCCCCTGGCCGGATCGGTGTCCAGGTATTCCTGCAGGAGGAGAAGGTTGTCGGGCAACCAGTGCTCCGGCCGTTCCTCGAGCAGCGCTTCCAGGTGCGCGAGGCTTTCGATGAGCACGATGCGCGCGCCGCTTCCGCCCTGCTCCGGCTTGAGCAGCACCGGAAAGGGGATCTCCCGCGCACGCGCGCGGATCGCCTCGATGTCGTTGAACGTCCACGTGCGCGGCGCCGGAACGCCGAGCTGGCGCAGCAGCGCGGCTTGCGCCGTCTTGCTGATCTCGAGCGCAAACGCGTCGGCGCCGTTCAGCACGCGGATGCCGCGCATCTGGAGCACGCGCATGTACGCGAGCGCGTACGGCACGGCGCGCGTATTGCCGCGCACGTATGCCGACGGGCTCGCCTGGTTGAAGTAAAGCGGTGCGACGGGCTCGTCGGCGTCCGAGAACGCGGCCTGCTTCAGGTCCACGGCCGCATAGCGGATGCCGCGGCGCTCCAGCGCACGGAAGAGCGGCTTCTGCCACTCGGGATGCTCGTAGAGCACTGCAAGATCGGCGCGATAGGTCATGCCTTTATTTTCTGGGCTAAAGTAGCCGCACCGAAGGAACAAAAAGGAATGACGTTATGAGGATGTCCTTATGCTGACCGGGAGCTGCCTGTGCCGGGCGATCCGCTACGAGGTGAACGTGCCGATCACCGAGCTGCGCGCGTGCCACTGCAAGGACTGCCAGAAGTCATCGGGCAGCGGCGGCAGTGTGAACGCCATGATCAAGAGCGCGGACTTTCGCATCACGCAGGGCACGCCGAAGCGCTTCACCGTCACCGCCGACAGCGGCCGCACGCTGCACCGCTTCTTCTGCGGCGACTGCGGCTCGCCGCTCTTCAGCCGGCGCGAGCTCACGCCCGAGAACATGGCGCTGCGCATCGGCACGCTCGACAACGCGCCGCCGATGAAGATCGCCGCCAACATCTGGACCCGGAGCGCCCGTCCCTGGGCCTACATCGATCCGGCGAGCCAGAAGTTCCCCGGACAGCCGGACGCGCCGGCCGTGAAAAAGTAGGGATGGGATTTCTCGCGACTGATTTAGCATCCGGCCCGTGAGAGCCTTCGCCCTCCTGGTCGTTCTTGTCCTGGGCGCCTGCTCGAGCGCGCCGTATCGGGCGCCGGCCGGCGCCGCCGGATCGACGCGGCCGACCGCCGAGCTGAGCGACCAGGCGGCGGGCCATGCGGTGAAGATGGTCGGCAAGCCGTACCGCTACGGCGGCTCGAGCCCGGCGGGGTTCGACTGCAGCGGGCTCGTGATGTACAGCTACCGGCAGGCAGGCCTGGCGCTGCCGCACAACACCGACAAGCAGCGCCTCGCGGCGCGGCCGATCAAGGTCGCCGAGCTGCGGCGGGGAGATCTCCTCTTCTTCAACCAGGAAGGCAAGAAGTACGGCCACGTCGCCATCTACGTCGGCGGCGGCAAGTTCGTCCACGCGCCATCGTCGGGCAAGTCGGTGCGCAGCGACCGGCTGGACTCGCCGTACTGGAGCAAGCACCTCTCCGAAGCCCGCAGGCTTTAGCTAGCGGACTTTGGCGTCGTAGGTCCTGAAGCGCTGCGGCGCGGCGACCTCGAGCATCTCGAGGTCCCCCGAGTGCGCGATCTCACGATGCTTGATCCGCGCCGGCTGGAAGAAGCAAGACCCGGCCTTCATCACGATCGGTTTCTCGCCTTCGTACTGCATCTTCACCCAGCCTTTGAGCACGTAGGTGAACTGCACCTTGCAGTCGTGGTAGTGCCAGTCACCGTGAGGCGCCTTCTCCGGCCGCGCCCGGATGACGTGCGCGTGCGCCCTTCCGCCCGTGGCGCGGCTCACGCCGAGATCGCGATACTCGAAATAGTTGCGCAACCCGCGGCGTGAGAATTTCGACGTCGCGAGATGGCTGACCGTGGGGCGCAGCTTCTTCTTCGCCATGGAACTCTCCTTGCGAACGGCACGTTCGCCGGTCATCATACAACCCACCCAACGCCATGAGCTTCGTCTATGTCTCGAACGCCGAGGACGGCGACATCGGACTCTATACGCTGCGGCCAGACGGCTCGCTTGTGCCCGGACAGCGCTTCAAGGCGAGTCCCAACGTGATGCCGATGAGCGTCAGCCCGGACAAGCGCTTCCTCGTCGCCGCGGCGCGCGCGAAGCCGTTCTCCGCGCATACCTACGCCATCGACCGCGGCACCGGCGCGCTGAAGCAGGTCGGCAGCGGGCCGCTCGCCGAGAGCTTTCCCTACATCACGCACGACCACACCGGACGTTTCCTGCTCTCGGCGTCGTACGGCGCGCATCTCGTGAGCGTCAACCCGGTGAACGCCGACGGCACCGTCGGCCAGCCGCTGCAGGTGATCCCGACCGCGCGCAACGCGCACGCGATCATCACCGACAAGACGAACCGGTTCGTGTTCGTGCCGCACCTCGGCACCGACCAGGTGTTCCAGTTCGTGTTCGACGAGAAGAGCGGCCGCCTCGCTGCGAACACCCCGCCGGTGCTGCAGCTCAAGGCCGGCACCGGCCCGCGGCACCTCGTGACCTCGCCCGACAACCGCTTCGTCTATCTGTTGAACGAACTCACGGCCACCGTGACGACCCTTGCGCTTGAGAACGGGATACTGAAGGAAGCGGCCTCGGCATCGGCGCTGCCTCCCGACAGCAAGCTCGGGCCCGGCATGCCGCGCCCGCAGCCCGGCCGCGACGTGTCGAACGACATCTGGGCATCAGACCTCCACGTCACGCCCGACGGCAGGTTCCTTTACGCGGCCGAGCGTACCTCGAGCTCGATCGGCGCATTCAGCGTCGATGCCGCGAGCGGGAAGCTCGCCTACCTCGGCTCCACTGCCACGGAGAAGCAGCCGCGCGGCTTTCGGATCGATCCGACCGGACGCTTCATGGTCGTGTCGGGCGAAAAGTCAGACACGATTTCGAGCTACGCGATAGAGGCGAACGGGACGCTGCGCCTCATCGGCAAGGCCCCGACCGGGAAAGGGTCGAACTGGGTCGAGATAGTAGCCTTCGACCGTTAGATAATTACGCCCTGACCCCGAATGGAGACCTGAATGCAACTTCGCTTTTCGCTTTTCCTTCTTCCCGCGCTCTTCGCCGGCCTGCTCTTCACCGGTCCGGTACAGGCGCAGAGCGCGACCTCGACCTACGAGCCCACCGTCGGCCAGGAGGGCAAGGACGTCGTTTGGGTGCCGACGCCGCAAGCGCTGGTCGACAAGATGCTCGACATGGCTAAGGTCACGCCGAACGACTTCGTGATGGACCTCGGCTCCGGCGACGGCCGCACTGTGATCACGGCGGCGAAGCGCGGCGCGCGTGCCCTCGGCATCGAATACAACCCGGAAATGGTCGAGCTCTCGAAGCGCAACGCGGAGAAGGCGGGCGTCGCCGAGCGCGCCCGGTTCGTGAAGGCGGACCTCTTCGAGACCGACTTCTCGAAGGCGACCGTGATCACGATGTTCCTGCTGCCCGACATCAACCTCAAGCTGCGCCCGAAGATCCTCAAGCTCAAGCCCGGCACGCGCGTCGTCTCGAACAGCTTCACGATGGGCGACTGGCAGGCCGATGAGACGGCCGAGATGGGCGCGAATAACGGCTGCGAGAACTCGTGGTGCACCGCGCTCCTCTGGATCGTGCCCGCGCAGGTCGCCGGCAGCTACAAGCTGCCCGAGGGCGAAGTGACCCTGAAGCAGACCTACCAGATGCTCTCGGGCACGATGCGCACCGGCGGCAAGACCTTCGCGCTCAAGGGCAAGGTGAACGGCGAGGAAATCAGCTTCAGCGCCGGCGGCAAGCAATACAAAGGCCGGCTGAACGGCAAACAGCTCGAGCTTACGTCCTAGAAGATCGGCTCTGGCCCGATTTTCTATCTTCTCAGGAAAGCCCTGGCGACGGGGACCGCGATCGCCAGCAGGGCGAGCGCGGTCAGCACCCCCGAGATCGGCCGCATGAAGAGGATGCCGATGCCGGCGTCGGAGATGATGAGCGACTGGCGCAGCGCGCGCTCGGCGAGCGGCCCGAGCACGAGCGCGAGCACGAGCGCCGCCGGCGAGTAGCCGAGCTTCTTCATGAAGTAGCCCACCACGCCGAACACCAGCATCATGCCGACGTCCCAGACGTTGTTCTTGAGCGAATACGCGCCGGTGACGCAGAACACGACGATCAGCGGCAGCAGGATGCTGTAG
>DATADT010000172.1:0-2574 GCA_036258355.1 Burkholderiales bacterium | reverse complement strand
TCGAGATACTCGCTGTCGGCGGGGCCTAGCCGCGGCCAGGCATGGGTGAGATAGGGCGTGCGCTGGCCCAGCATCATCATGCCGAACTCTTCCTCCTGCGGGCGGTCGAAGCCGACCGGCACGTCGTCCTGCGGGCGCTTCTTCGGCAGAAGCACCTTCATCACTCTGTCGAGATGGCCCTCGGTGAGCAGGAAATGATGGGGGAAGAAGGTTTCATAGGTCGTCGGGTAAGCGAGATTGGGATCGACCGAGAAGAGATCGTGCAGGAAGGTCGTGCCGGTGCGCCAATGGCCGATGACGAAGATCGGCGGCTGATCGAGGGTGAGCGCCTCGGCGCGCTTGCGGTACTTCGCTTCCGAGATCCAATAGAGCACCGAGTTCCACGGCACCCAGAGGAAGAGCGCGAGCGTGTCGGGGATGCAGTTGAGCGTGAAGCCGTAGCGGCCGCGGTGGAACAGCTTCATCAGCGCGCCGAAGCGCATGCCGAACCAGAAATAGATCAGCCGTCCGCCATAGCGCTCGATGGTGAGCGAAGGCATCCGCGGCTTGGCGCGGCGGCGTCTCGTGATCTTGCCGGTTTCCTCCGGCGGCACGACTTCGTAGTCCGGCACGCGAGAACTCCAACATGGGCAATGGCACGGATCGGGCTTCGAACCCCGCGTGTAGACGCGATCTGTGGCGAAGGGAAGTCCTGTTGCGCGGAAGCCCGGAAAGCGCTCGCTCGCGCCGTCAGCTTTCGAGCGCGGCCTTCACCGTGGCCGCAAGCTGCTTCAGATCAAAGGGCTTCTGCAGGAACATAAAGTCTTCGTTCTCGGCGAGGTGCTGGCGGAACGCGTCCTCGGCATAACCCGAAATAAAGATGACCTTGAGGTCGGGACGCTCGCGGCGGAGCTGCTCGCACAATGTCGGGCCGTCCATCTCGGGCATCACCACGTCGCTGACCACGAGATCGACGTCGCCATGATGGCTCCTGAAGAGGTCGAGCGCTTCCGTGCCGGTGGTGGCTTCGAGCACGCGATAGCCGCGCTGGGCGAGAGCGCGCGCGGCGAAGCTTCTGACCGCATCCTCGTCCTCGACGAGGAGCACGGTGCCGCGCCCGGTGAGATCCTTCGGCTTCTCGACAGGACGCTCGGCCTTCTCGGCCTCGACCTCCGCCCCGGACTCGATATAGCGGGGCAGGTACACGCTCATCGTGGTGCCCTTGCCCGATTCGCTGTCGGCAAAGATATAGCCGCCGGTCTGCTTGACGATCCCGTAGACGGTTGAAAGCCCAAGTCCGGTGCCGCGGCCGACCTCCTTGGTCGAGAAGAACGGCTCGAAGATCTTCTCCCGCACCTCTTCCGTCATCCCGCTGCCGGTGTCGATCACCTGGAGCAGCACGTATTCGCCCGGCGGGACCTGCCGCGGGGCGAGCGTGCGCGCGTCGCTCTCGCTGATATTGGCGGTGCGGATCGTGAGCTTGCCGCCGTCGGGCATCGCGTCCCGCGCGTTGACGGCGAGGTTGATGATCACCTGCTCGGATTGATGCAGATCGGCCTTCACCGGCCAGAGATCGCTCGCCTGGTCGAGCGTGAGCTCGATATTCTCGCCGAGCAGACGGCCGAGCAGGATGGAAAGCTCTGGCAGCACGTCGCCGAGCTGAAGCACCTGCGGGCGCAGGGTCTGCTGGCGCGAGAACGCAAGCAGCTGGCGCACCAGCCCCGCGGCCCGGTTTGCGTTCTGCTTGATGTTGATGATGTCCTGGAAGGCGGGATCGGTGGGGCGGTGGTTCATCAGCAGGAAGTCCGAGAAGCCGATGATCGCCGTCAGCATGTTGTTGAAGTCGTGGGCGATGCCGCCCGCGAGCTGGCCCACCGCCTGCATCTTCTGGCCTTGCGCGATCTGCATCTCGAGCGCGCGCTGCTCGGTCGTGTCGATGGCATAGGCGATGGCCGCCTCGTTGTGGCCATCGGTCTCGTCGATCGGACTGAGATAGATCCTGCCGCTCCGCTCCTTGGCGCCGGCAAATGCGATGTCGACGGGATCGATCAGGCCCTGCCGGGCCGAGGCCGCCTCGAGCGCGCGGCGGAGCGCGGGACGGCTGTCGATATCGACCAGGCTCTCCAGCGCGAGCCTGCGGCCCTCCTCTGGCGAGGCGGCAAACAGGCGCAGGAAGGCGGCGTTGGTCGCGCTGACGAAGCCGTCGCCGTCGACGGTCGCGATGGCGATCGGGGCCGCGTGGAACAGGCGCGCGAATCTGAGCTCGGCGGCGCCCGCCTCCTCGAGCTCTCCGGGGGCGCGATTGAGGACCAGCGCATGCGCGAGCTTGCCCGTAGCACCGCCCCGCGGCAGACGATGCAGGACGCGCACGGGAAGGCGCGTGCCGTCGGCCTTGACGAGGTCGATGTCGAAGCGGCGCGTCGTTCCTTGCGCTTGATCCTTGGCCTTGGGCGCGATCAAGGCCGCGCTGTCTTGCGACATGATCGCCGCGAGCTTGAGTGGCCGGCCTGCGACCTCCGACAGGTCGAGGCCGAGCCATTGGGCGAGCGTGGCGTTCAGATAGTCGATATTGCCGGCGGCGTCGGCGGTG
Source organism: Burkholderiales bacterium (assembly GCA_036258355.1). Taxonomy (GTDB): domain Bacteria; phylum Pseudomonadota; class Gammaproteobacteria; order Burkholderiales; family SG8-39; genus SCGC-AG-212-J23. Next base: position 5 of record DATADT010000172.1, on the reverse strand, counting down.
AAGAA
>DATADT010000171.1:0-2359 GCA_036258355.1 Burkholderiales bacterium | reverse complement strand
CACGCGGGTGAACGACCAGACCTCTACAGGAAGAGGAATACCGGTAATAAACCTCGATTTCACTTCGGAGCCTGACGTTCTCTCCATCGAAATGATTCCCAAGGGCTCCGGGTCGGAAAACAACTCCTGGCTGCGCATGGCAGTGCCGGCGGACGGCGTCGACGCGATCAAGACCTTCGTGGTCGACTGCGTGCTCGAAGCCGGCGGCAAGACCTGCCCGCCGACCATCGTGGGGGTCGGCGTCGGGGGCACCGCCGACCTTTGCATGCACCTCGCCAAGGTGGCCGCGACGCGGCCGCTCGGCACGCGCTGCGAGGACCCCGAGGGCGCGAAGCTCGAGGCCGCGCTCACCGAGGCGGTCAACTTCCTCGGCGTCGGCCCCCAGGGGCTCGGCGGCGACTCGACCGCGTTCGCCGTGCACGTCGAGACCGCGGCCACGCACATCACCATGAACCCGGTCGCGGTCAACATGCAATGTCACTCGGCGCGCCGCGCGCGCGCGACCATCCGCTCCTCGGGGGTGGAGTATGGCTTTTAGGCTCTTTCTTCTAGCATTGCTTCTGCCTTTGTCCGGTGCCGCGGCGGAAGTCGCCGGCGTCAAGATCGACGACAAGACGCGCGTGGCGAATTCCGATCTGGCGCTGAACGGCGCAGGCGTGCGGACGCGCCTCTTTTTCCAGGTCTACGCCATCGGCCTTTACCTGCCGCAGAAGAGCTCGAACTCTGCGGCGATCCTCGCACAGCCCGGGCCGAAGCGCGTCGCGATCCACATGCTGCGCGACGTCGGCGCCGACTCCTTCTCCGGGGCGCTCACCGACGGCATCCGCGCCAACCACTCCGAGGCCGAGGCGAAAGCGCTCGAGCCGCGCATCAAGGAGCTTGCCGGTCTCTTGGCCGAGGTGAAGGAAGCGAAGAAAGGCATGGTGATCGCGTTCGACTGGACCGGCGCGGGCACGCAGGTCGTCATCCAGGGCGAGCCTGCAGGGCGTCCGATCGCGGGCGAGGATTTCTACCGCGCGCTGCTGCGCATCTGGCTCGGCGACAAGCCGGTGCAGGACGATCTCAAGAAGGCGCTCCTCGGCGGCGGCTGACGATGCATTACGACCTCGCCCCGCCGCTCACGGAAGAAGAGGCCAGGAAACTGCATGTCAACGACACCGTGACGCTGCGCGGCACGCTCTTCGGCATCCGCGACGCGACGCACATCCACATGTTCGATCGCGGCCGGCGCACGCGCTTCGACATGCGCGGCCATGCCGTCATCCACACGGCACCCAACGTGAGGAAAACCGAATCGGGCTATGTTCCCGTATGTGTCGGCACGACGACCAGCGATCGAATGGAGCGCTTCACGCGACCGCTCATGGCCGAGTACGGCGTCCGCCTCATCATCGGCAAGGGCGGGCTGAGGGAAGGATCGTCCAAAGCGTTCCAGGAGCTGGGCGGCGCGTATCTTGCAATCATCGGCGGCACGGCGGCGCTCGAGACCACTTGGGTCGAGGCGATCGAGGACGTGGATCTCGACGACCTTCACCCCGAGTCGCTGTGGAAGTTCCGCGTCAACGGTTTCGGGCCCTTGCTCGTTGCCATGGACAGCCACGGCGCGAGCCTGTACTCGCAGGTGAAGGCTGCGGCGCAGCACAAGCGTGCCGAGGCGTTGAGGCGCCTGGGCGTGCGGTAGAATTTCCCCAGAATCCACAGGAGGAATTAATGAGAACCGCAGTGCGTGCGCTCGCCATAGCGGCGGGTTTCCTGGCGTCGCTTGCCTGGGCGCAGGACAAGGTCACCCTCTCGATCGCCACCGGCCCGACCGGCGGGGTGTACTACCCGCTCGGCGGCGGCATCGCCAACATCCTTTCCAAGTACGTGCCGGGGTACGCCGCGAACGCCGAGTCGACCGCCGGCTCGGTCGCCAACCTGCAACTCATGACGCAGAAGAAGTCGGAGATGGCGCTGTCGATGGCCGACGCCGCCTGGGACGGCTACAAGGCGCAGGGCAAGTTCAGCGGCGGCGCCGTCCCGGTGCGCGCCCTGATGGTGGCCTACCCCAACCGGATGCACGTGGTTACGGTAGAGGGCCGCGGCATCGAAAAATTTGCCGATCTCAAGGGAAAACGCGTCTCCACCGGCGCGCCGAACAGCGCCACCGAGCTGATGACGCAGCGCCTGCTCGAGGCCTACGGCTTGGACTGGAACAAGGACATCCGCCGCGAGCGCCTGACGCCGGAAAAGTCAGCCGATGCGATCAAGGACAACAAGCTCGATGCCTTCTTCTTCGTGGTCGGGATACCGACTTCGTCGGTGACCGATCTCGCGGCGACCCCGGGCACAAAGATCAAGCTCATCGACCACGCCGACG
>DATADT010000170.1:0-3001 GCA_036258355.1 Burkholderiales bacterium | reverse complement strand
CGCGGTGCGCCGCGGACCCGACGGCGCGCTGCACTTTATCGATCGCCTGAAGAACGTCATCCGCCGCGCCGGCGAGAACATCGCCGCGCTGGAAGTCGAGGCGGCGCTCGCCGGCCATCCCGCGATCGCGCAGGCCGCGGTGATCGCGGTTCCCGACTCGCTCCGCGACGAAGAAGTCATGGCTTGCATAGTCCTGCAGCAGAAGCAGCTCGCAAGCCGCGCGACCGCGATCTCCATCCAGGACTGGTGCCTCGAGCGCCTTGCCTACTTCAAGGCGCCGGGGCACGTCGCCTTCGTCGATTCCCTGCCCACCACCGCGACCAACAAGGTGCAAAAGGCCAAGCTCGCCGATTTCGCCTTCAATGCGGCCGACACCTTCGACCTACGTGAACGAAAAAAGAGAACCGCGGCGAAGAGCGTATGACGGCGTAGCGCTGGCGGCGCCCGTCACGGTGCCGTACGTACGCTATTCCATCCGCGCTGCGCATTGGTGGCTAGCGAGGAGCTTTTCAGAGATCCTCAACAGGGCACGCTTGAAAAAGGAAGACATCGATGGCCTTACGGTGTCGAGCTTCACCCTCGCCCCAGACACCGCGATCGGTCTTACCCAGCACCTGGGGCTTTCGCCGCGCTGGCTGGATCACATCCCGTTCGGCGGTGCGAGCGGCGTCGTGGCGCTGCGGCGCGCGGCGCGCGCAGTACAGGCGGGCGATGCCGAGATCGTCGCGTGCATCGGCGGCGATACGAACCACGTCGATTCGTTTCGCCTCACGCTGGCCAATTTCAGCCAGTTCGCGCGCGACGCGGTCTATCCGTACGGCGCGGGCGGCCCAAACGCCAGCTTCGCTTTTCTCACCGCCCACTACATGCGGATGCACGGCGCGACGCGCGAGGACTTTGGCAAGCTCTGCGTCGCGCAACGCGCCAACGCGCTCAAGTACCCCCATGCGCTCTTCAAGAAGCGGCTCACCCTGGAGGAGTACATGGCGGCGCGGCCGATCGCCGAGCCGCTGCACCTTTTCGACTGCGTGATGCCCTGTGCCGGCGCTGAAGGTTTTCTCGTCCTGAGCGAACAAAGGGCAAAGCTGTTGAAGCTGCCCTACGCCCGCTTGTTGGGTACGATCGAGCGACACAACGCCTTCGCCTCGGATCCGGTGCAGATGCGCGCGGGCTGGGCGCTCGATCGCGACGAGCTCTATGGCCAGGCGGGCGTGGCGCCGAAAGATATCGACTTTGTCGAAACCTACGACGACTACCCGGTGATCTCGCTCATGCAGCTCGAGGACCTCGGCTTCTGCGGCAAGGGCGAAGGACCGGCTTTCGTGCGCAGCCATAGCTTCACGCACGACGGCAGCTTCCCGCTCAATACTTCGGGCGGCCAGCTCTCGGTCGGGCAGGCGGGCGCGGCCGGCGGCTTTCTCGGCATGGTGGAAGCGGTCCGCCAGCTCACCGGCGAAGCCGGCGAGCGGACCGTGAAGGGCGCCAAAGCGGGGCTCGTGAGCGGCTTTGGCATGATCAACTACGACCGCGGGCTCGCCTCCGGAGCGGCGATCCTTGCAAAGGCCTAAGCGCAAAAATCCGGTCCTTCGCACGCGGCTGCCGACGCTGCCGCCGGCGGCACGCAGCCGCATCGCGCTCGGCCTCACCGCCGCCGCGGCGCTTGGGCGTTTCGAGCTCCAGCAGTGCCGCGACTGCGGCACCGTGCAGTACCCGCCGCGCGAGGCGTGCCAGAAGTGCCTTTCGATCCGCCTGAACTGGACGGCTCAACCGCCCGGGGGTGAACTTCTGGCGCAGACCGTCCTGCATCACAGCAACGACCTCTTCTTCCGCGAGCGGCTGCCCTGGCGGCTCGGGCTGGTGAAGCTGGATTGCGGGCCGACCGTGGTGGCCCATCTTCATGCAGCCGTTACGCAACGAGTACGCGTGCGAGCGATGCTCGACCGCGCCGGGCAGGCAGTGATCGCCGCGCTGCCCGACAAGGAGAACGCAGACATGGCTGAAGACCGGCAATTGCGCGAATTCACCTGCGACCCGAAGCAGCGAAAAGTTCTCATCACAGATGGAAAAACGGCGCTCGGACAAGCGCTCGTCCGGGAGATGGCCGCGGCAAAGGCAGAAATCATCTGGGTGGGCTACGCCGAGCCTTGGAAGAAGTTCGCCGGGTTTGACGAGCTGGAGAAGATCTCTCAGGTAACACTCGTCGCGCTCGACGTCACCGACTCGAAAAATGTGCGCGAGCTCGCCGCCGAGATCGCCGGCAAGGTGGACATCGTGGTGAGCAACGCCGAGTACCACCGCAGCTTTGGCATCGCGAACCGCCACGGCGTCGAAACCGCCCGCGCGGAGATGGACGTCAATTACTTCGGCCTGCTGCGGCTCGCCCAGGAGTTCGCGCCGGCGATGCGCTCGCGCGGCGCCGACGGGCGGGCAAGCGCGGTGGCGTGGGTGAACCTCCTCTCGATCTACGCGCTCGCGAATTTCCCGCCCCACGGGACGTTTTCCGCGTCCAAGGCGGCGGCGTACTCCCTCGCCCAATGCCTGCGCGCCGAGATGCGCCCCGCGGGCGTGCGCGTGGTGAACGTCTTTCCCGGCCCGATCGACGACGAGTGGAACCAGCTCCTGCCGCCGCCCAAGCTCGCCCCGGAAGCGCTCGCGAGAGCGATCGTCGGCGCGCTCCGAGACGGCATCGAGGATCTCTATCCGGGCGATGTGGCGCAGGAATGGCTTGCCCGCTGGCGCGATAATCCGAAGGCGCTGGAAAGAGAGATTTCGGCATGAGCCTTCTGAAAGATCTGGCCACGGGAATCGCTGGAGGGAAGATACGCGTCATAGACCTGACCCAGACCCTCTCCCCCGAATTCCCGAGCATCTCGCTCCCGCCAGAGATGGGCCAGGCATGGCCGTTTCGCATCGAGGAGGTGTCGCGCTACGACGAGCGCGGCCCGGCCTGGTACTGGAACAACTTCTCCTGCGGCGAGCACACCGGCACGCACTTCGACGC
>DATADT010000169.1:0-2956 GCA_036258355.1 Burkholderiales bacterium | reverse complement strand
GACGCGGGTGACGCCGTCGATGTTGCCGCCGACGATCATCACCGCGCCGACCTCCGCGCTCGCGCGGCCAAGGCCGGCAAGCACCGCGGTGAAGAGCGAATAGCGGATGTCCCAGAGCACGGTGAGCGCGGCGCACAGGCCATGGGCGCCGAGCGAGCGCAGCTGCTCCTCGTATTCCCGCCACGCGTCCTCCACCGCCTGGCGGCTGAGCGCCGCGATGATCGGAAGGGTCAGGATCGTCTGCGCGATGACCATGGCGCCGGGCGTGAAGAGCAAGCCGAGCGCGCCGAGCGGGCCGGCGCGCGAGAGCATGAGATAGACAAAGAGGCCGACGACCACGGGCGGCAGCCCCATCAGCGCGTTGAGCAGCACGATGAGCGGCTGGCGGCCGCGAAAGCGGCCGACCGCTATGGCGGCCCCGAGCGGCAGGCCGGCGAGCGCGGCGAGCGCCACCGCCGACAGGCTCACCTCGAGGCTCAACGCCACGATCTGCCAGAGACGCGCCTCGGCCAGCACATCGGGGAAATCTTGCATATGTATCCGAGGTTACTTTGCCTAGCAGGTTCTCAAAATATGGGATTTCGTGCATATTAGTGTTGATGAAGCCGGCGATCGTCTGGCAGGCCGCGACGCGCACCCTGGACGCGCGCGTGCTCGACCTGCTGCGTGCGCTGCAGCACCACGCCACGCTGAAGGGCGCGGCCGAAGAGCTCGGCGTGTCGTATCGCGGCGCCTGGGGGCTGCTCGTCGAGGCGGGCGAGCTTGCCGGGGCGCCGCTCGCCGAGCTGCAGCGCGGCCGCGGTGCGCGGCTCACCCGGCTGGGCGCGGAACTCCTGAAGAGCGACGAGCGGCTGAAGCAGGCGCTGGCGCCTTTGAGCGCGCGCTTCGAGGTGAAGCCGCGCGAGAGCGCAGCCGCCCCGCCGCTGCGGCTGGCGGCGAGCCACGACCCGCTGCTTGCCGAGTTCTGCGAGCGCTTCGCGGTTCCCGCCGGTCTGGTCGGCGAGATCGCGTTCCGCGGGAGCGACGAGAGTCTCGCGCTTTTCTCCCGCGGTGCGGTCGAGCTCGCCGGCTTCCACATCGAGGAAGGCGACCTGCGCCGCTTCCTGCGACCGGGGCGCGACGTCGTGGTGCGCTTCGCCGCGCGCGAACAGGGGCTGATCGTGGCGCACGGCAATCCGAAGCGGCTGAAGTCGCTCGGCGACGTGGCGAAAAGCCATGCCCGCTTCGTCAACCGGCAGCGCGGCTCGGGCACGCGGCGGCATATCGACCGGCTGCTGCGCGACTCCGGCATCGCGCCGGACGGCGTGCGCGGCTACGGCACCGAGGAGCACACGCACCTCGCCGTGGCGGCGACGGTCGCGACCGGGCGTGCGGACGCCGGGTTCGGCGTACACGCGGCAGCGGCGCAGTTCGGCCTGGATTTCGTCCCGGCGCTGCGCGAGAACTACTGGCTCGCGCTGCGCGCCCGCGCGCTCGCCACGCCGACGGCCCAGCGCCTTCTCGAGGCGCTTGCCGGCAAGCCGCTTGCGCGCATCGCGCGCAAGTTTCCTGGGTACGACCTGAAGGGATGTGGCACCACGCTCGCTCCCGAGGAGGTTTTTTCTTGAAGCTTGGCATCGCTTTCCTAGTTTTCGTCTGCGGCACCACCGGCGCGGCGGCGGAAAGCGCGCATGTCGCAGTCGCGGCGAACTTCGCCGGCACGGCAAAGGTGCTCGCGGAACAGTTCGCGCGCGAGAGCGGGCACCGGCTCGAGCTGAGCTCGGGCTCCACCGGCAAGTTCTACGCGCAGATCACGAACGGCGCGCCGTTCGACGTATTTCTCTCGGCCGACGAGGCCACGCCGCATCGGCTCGAGAACGAGAAGCTTGCGGTCGCGGGCAGCCGCTTCACCTACGCGATCGGCCGTCTGGTGCTCTGGAGCGCGCGACCCGGGCTCGTCGACGAAAGGGGCGAGGTGCTGCGCAAGGGCCGCTTCAACCGCCTCGCGATCGCGAATCCGAAGCTCGCCCCTTACGGCGCCGCCGCGCAGGAAGCCCTCGAGAAGCTCGGGCTCTGGGACGAGCTGCGCGCGAAGCGCGTGCAAGGCGAGAACATCGCCCAGACGTTCCAGTTCGTGTCGAGCGGCAATGCCGAGCTCGGCTTCGTCGCGCTTTCGCAGATCCGTGACGCGGGAAAGCCGCCTTCAGGCTCCTTCTGGCTGGTGCCGGCTTCGCTTCATGCCCCGCTCAGGCAGGACGCAGTCCTCCTCGCGCGCGCCGAGCGCAACGCCGCGGCACGCGGCTTTCTCGACTATCTGCGCACCGCGCCCGCCCGCGACCTCATCCGCTCCTACGGCTATGAGTGACGACGTCGCCGCGGTGTGGCTCACGGTAAAGCTCGCCGCGACCACGACCCTGCTCCTTCTCGTCGTCGGCACACCGATCGCCTGGTGGCTTTCGCGCACTCGCTCCCGGTTCAAAGGCGCCATCGGCGCGCTCGTGGCGCTGCCGCTCGTGCTGCCGCCCACGGTGCTCGGCTTCTACCTGCTCGTGCTGATGGGGCCGGCTGGCCCAGTCGGCGCGCTCACCCAATCCCTCGGCCTCGGGCTGCTTCCCTTCACCTTCGCCGGCCTGGTCGTCGCCTCGGTGATCTACTCGTTGCCGTTCGTCGTGCAGCCGCTGCAGGCTGCGTTCGCGGGCATCGGCGAGCGCCCGGTGGAAGTCGCAGCCACTTTGCACGCCGGCCCCTGGGATCGATTCTTCACCGTCGTGGTGCCGCTCGCCCGCCCCGGGTTCGTCGCCGCCACGGTGCTCGGTTTCGCGCACACCGTCGGCGAGTTCGGCGTGGTGCTGATGATCGGCGGGAATATCCCGGGCGCAACGAAGGTTCTTTCGGTGGCGCTCTACGACCACGTCGAGGCGCTCGAGTACGCGCCGGCGCACTGGCTCGCCGGCGGCATGCTCGTCTTCTCCTTCGT
>DATADT010000168.1:0-1638 GCA_036258355.1 Burkholderiales bacterium | reverse complement strand
GGCGACAACATCGGCGTGCGGATCGTCGATGCCCGCACGCATCGCGCGCTTTTCTACGCGCCCGGCCTGGGCGAGATCGAGCCCCACCTGCAGCCGTTTCTCGCCGAGGCCGACTGCCTGATGCTCGACGGCACGTTCTGGACCGACGACGAGCTGATCCGGCTCGGGGTTTCCACGAAGCGCGCGCGCGACATGGGCCACCTGCCCCAGAGCGGCGCGGGCGGCATGCTCGAAGCGCTCGAGCCGCTCGCGGCGCGCAAGATCCTCATTCACATCAACAACACCAATCCGATCCTGGACGACGACAGCCCGGAACGCGCCGCGCTCGGGGCCGCCGGGATCGAAGTCGCGTACGACGAAATGGAGATCGAGCTTTGAACCCCGCGTGGAGCAAGCGCGAGTTCGAAGAGAAGCTTCGCGCCAAGGGGGTGCGCTACCACATCCACCATCCCTTGCACATCGCCATGAACAGCGGCCGCTGCACCAAGGTGCAGGTCCAGGGCTGGGTGCTGAACCGCTTCTACTACCAGGTCAGCATCCCGCTCAAGGACGCCGCGATCCTCGCCAACATGCCGGAGCGCGAGCATCGCCGGCGCTGGATCCAGCGCATCCTGGACCACGACGGCACGCAGGGAAACGAGGGCGGCATCGAGGCGTGGCTGCGCCTGGGCGAGGCGGTGGGGCTGGCACGCGAGGAGGTGGCTTCATTGCGTCACGTGCTGCCGGGCGTGCGCTTCGCCGTGGATGCGTACGTCAACTTCGCGCGCCGCGCGCCCTGGCAGGAAGCCGTATGCGCGTCGCTCACCGAGCTCTTCGCGCCGGAGATTCACAAGGAGCGCCTGGCAGGCTGGCCGCAGCACTATCCCTGGATCGACCCTGCGGGCTACGCCTACTTCCGGGGCCGGCTGGCCGAAGCGCGCCGCGACGTGGAGCACGGCCTGGAGGTGACGCTGGAGCGTTTCCGGACCCGCGAAGAGCAGGAGCGCGCGCTCGAGATCCTGCAGTTCAAGCTCGACGTGCTTTGGAGCATGCTCGATGCGATGCAGCTCGCATATGGAATTGGCGATGAGTGAAGACACCGTGTTCGAGCTGGCTCGGCACTACCGTTTCCAATGGGAACCGGCGCAGGAGGCGTACGTGCTCCTCTACCCCGAGGGCATGGTGAAGCTCGGCGCGAGCGCGGGGGAAATCCTCAAGCGCGTCGACGGCGCCTCGGCCGTGTCGGCCATCGTCGCCGACCTCGAGCGCGCCTTTCCCGGCGCCGATCTGCGCGGCGACGTGGCCGAGTTTCTCGCGCATGCCCGAGACAAGGGATGGATCCGTGTCCGCCAGGCCTAACCCACCGCTCTGGCTGCTCGCGGAGCTGACCTACCGCTGCCCGCTGCATTGCGTGTATTGCTCCAACCCGGTCGACTACACCGCGTACGGAGACGAGCTTTCGACCGAGGACTGGCTGCGCGTGCTGCGCGAGGGACGCGAGCTCGGCGCCACCCAGCTCGGCTTCTCGGGCGGCGAGCCCCTGATGCGCGACGATCTGGAGACGCTCGCGGCCGAGGCGCGGCGCCTCGGCTACTACTCGAATCTCATCACCTCGGGCGTCGGGCTGAACGAGCGGCGCATTGCCGCGCTCAAGAGCGC
>DATADT010000167.1:0-1565 GCA_036258355.1 Burkholderiales bacterium | reverse complement strand
TCCCCCCGTACCGCGCGCTCGACGGTGGCGCGCGCAAGGTGCGGCGCGAACATCTCGATGAAGTCGTAGGCATAGCGCCTTAGGTACGCGCCGCGCTTGATGCCGAGGCGCGTCGTGCTCGACTCGAACAGATGGCTCGCGTCCATGGCGCGGAGCGTGATGTCGCGCTTCGGGTCGAACGCCATCTTGGCGAGGATGCCGACTCCGAGGCCCAGCTCGACATAGGTCTTGATCACGTCGGAGTCCTGCGCGCTCAGCACGACGTGCGGCTTGAGTCCGCGGCTTTCGAACGCTTTCTGGACGAGCGAGCGGTTGGCGAACGCGAAGTCGTAGGTGACGATCGGGTACTCGGCGAGCTTCTCGAGGGTGAGCGGGCTCTCCTTGAGGAGCGGGTGCTTCGGCGGGACCACGACGCAGCGGTTCCACTGGTACACCGGCAGCGACACGAGCTCGGGGTAGGTGGAGATCATCTCCGTCGCGACCGCCATGTCGGCCTCGCCCGCGAGCACCTGGTCGCAGATCTGCGTGGGGTTCCCCTGCTGGATCAGGAGCTCGACCTTGGGGTAGCGCCGCTTGAAGGCAGCTACCGCCTTCGGCAGCAAATAGCGCGCTTGGGTGTGCGTCGCACCGATGGTCAGGGTGCCCAGCTGGTCGTTGGCGAACTCCTCGCCGGCCCGGCGCAGGTTTCGCGCCTCGGCGAGGATGCGCTCGGCGATCGCCACCACCGCCTTTCCTGGCTCGGTTACGGCCACCAGGCGCTTGCCGTGGCGGGCGAACACCTCGACGCCGAGCTCGTCCTCGAGCGCGCGGATCTGCTTGGAGACCCCCGGCTGGGAGGTATGCAACGCCTCGGCGGCCTCGGAAACGTTGAGCCCTCGCCGGGCGACCTCGGTCAGGCAGCGAAGTTGCTGGAGCTTCATATGCAGATAAGTCATAACATCTTAACACAATAGTCTTTGTAAGAATAAGAAGCGCGCCGAGAATCGCGCCGTGTACCGGTACGACGCGATCGACCAGAAGCTGGTGGACGAGCGGGTGGCGCAATTCCGCGACCAGACGCGGCGCTTCCTCGCGGGCCAGCTTTCCGAGGAGGAGTTCCGCGCGCTGCGGCTGCGGAACGGCCTCTACATCCAGCGCTACGCGCCGATGCTGCGCATCGCGATTCCGTATGGTCTCCTGTCTGCAAGACAATTGAGAAAACTGGCCGACGTGGCACGCAGGTACGACCGCGGCTACGCGCACTTCTCGACCCGGCAGAACCTGCAGCTCAACTGGCCGCGCCTCGAGGACGTCCCGGAGATCCTCGCCGAGCTCGCCACGGTGCAGATGCACGCCATCCAGACCTCGGGCAACTCGTTCCGTAACGTCACCACCGATCACTTTGCCGGCGTGGCCGCCGACGAGATCGTCGACTCCTTCGTATGGTGCGAGCTCCTGCGGCAGTGGTCCACTTTTCATCCCGAGTTCTCGTTCCTCCCGCGCAAGTTCAAGATCGCCGTGAACGGCGCAGCCGCCGACCGGGCGGCAGTCGGGGTTCACGACATTGGCTTGCATGCCGTAAAGAA
>DATADT010000166.1:0-1920 GCA_036258355.1 Burkholderiales bacterium | reverse complement strand
ATGAAGTTCCGCAGCCAGAAGGCGATGCGCAGCGCGAACTGGAAGTGGCTCTCGATCGAAGGCAGCGAATTCCTGTTCGACCTGGCGAAGGACCAGCGCGAGCGCGCGAACCTTGCCAGGAGGGAAGCAAACAGACTGGAGGAAATGCGCGGCCGCTACGCGGCGTGGGAAGCGACCCTGCCGCCCATCGCGGACGATGCGCGAGTTTCGCTCGTCTACGGCGCGTCCGACATTCCCAAGCCGTCCTGACGGCTAGCGGTTCAGCTTCGCGACCGTTTTCTCGTAGTAGCGTGCCTCGATCCGCGTCTTGAGCAGCGCGAGCTTGCGCGCCGCCTTCGAGTCCTTCGTCACCAGGCGCTCCAGGTCCGCGATCTCGTTCAGCGCCTCGACTTCCGGAGGTACGAAGCCGGCGTTCTTGAGGATGCGGTAGGCAAGGCGCAGGTCCTCGGGGATCAGCTTGTCGTCGTCCAGCTCGAGCGGCCGGCCCTCGCCGGGCAGGCCGTCGAGCTCGCCGCGCGAAACAGCCTCGGTGATCCTTTGTTCTGCGAGAAAATCGAGCATGTCCTCGCGAGCATATCGCATCACCCCGACCGATTCGACCACGTTCTATCCGCGGTTGATCGGCAGGCACGGCGCGGTGGCGGCGAACTCGTACCTCTCGGTGAACGCCGGCGTCGACATCCTCAAGGCCGGTGGCAACGCGATCGACGCCGCGTGCGCGGCCACCCTGGTCGAAGGGCTGGTGAACCCGCAGATGCATACCCTCGGCGGCGAATGCCCGATCCTCATCCGGCCGGCGGGCGAATCGCGCGTCGTCTGCCTGAACGGCAACACGGCCGCCCCGATGGCGGCCACGCCGCAGGCGTTTGTTTCCAGAGGTCTGAAAGATGTTCCGGAAGAAGGCATCCTGGCTGCCGGGGTGCCGGCCGCGTTCTCCGCCGTGATGACCGCGCTTACGCGCTGGGGGACGATGAGCTTTCGCGACGTCTCGGCGCACGCGCGTGAGTTGGCGGCAGGCGGCTTTGCCGTCTCGGCCGGGCTGCGCCACCAGCACAAGTACGGCATCGCTCACTTGCGCGAGAAATTCCTGTCCGAGTGGCCGGGTAGCGGCGCCTTGTATCTGAAAAACGGCAAAGAGGTTCCCGAGGTCGGCGAGCTCATGAAGAACGAGGCGCTCGCCCGGGTGCTCGACCATCTCGCCAATTCGAATGACCCGCACGCCGAGTTCTATCGTGGCGACATTGCCGCCGAGATCGCGAAATTCTCCAAAGAGAAAGGCGGACTACTCGAGCGGGCGGACCTCGAGCGCTTCGAGACCCGTATTGAGAGACCGGCAAGCCTGCGCTTTGGCGACATCGAGCTTTTCAAGTCGGGCTTCTGGTCGCAGGGGCCGGCGGAGCTGCAGACCGTGGCGCTGATGTGGCGGTACCTCAAGGACGTAAAGCCCGGCAGCGCCGACCATTGCCACCTGCTGATCGAGGCGATGAAGCTCGCCTTTGCCGACCGGGAGCAGTACTACGGCGACACCCTGGTGCCGAGCGAGGTCTTGCTTTCCTCCGAATACAACAAGGAGCGAGCGAAGCTCATCGACATGAAGAAAAGCAACCGTGAGCTTCGACCTGGCGACGCGCGGCGCAATGCGGCACTGCTGCCCGAGGACGAGCGCTTCACGCCCAAGGACTGGGGCGGGGGCACGGTGCATCTCGATGCGGTGGACGCGAAAGGGAACATGGCGTCGTTCACGCCGAGCGGCGGCTGGATCATGTCTTCGGAGGTAGTTCCCGCGCTCGGCTTTCCGCTCTCGGTTCGCATGATGACGTTCTACCTCGAACCCGCGCACCATCCGAACGTGGTGGCACCCGGCAAGCGGCCGCGCACGACGCTCACGCCGTCGCTCGCATTCAAGGGCGGAAGGCCGTG
>DATADT010000165.1:0-3218 GCA_036258355.1 Burkholderiales bacterium | reverse complement strand
GAAGGCAGCAGCCCGGCCGGGCGGAACAGCATGACCAGCACGAGAGCGAGCCCGAACAGCAGCATTCGAATCACCTCGGGCTCGATCACCATGCGGCCGAAAAGCGCCTCCTGCACCGGCGTCACCGTCCAGCGCAGGATTTCGGGAATGAATGAAAGGAGCAGCGCGCCAAGGATCACGCCCCAGATGTTGCCCATGCCCCCGAGCACCACCATGCACACGACCATGATCGACTCGACCAGCACGAAGCTCTCGGGCGAGATGAACCCCTGGATCGCCGAGAACATGCCGCCGGCGACGCCGCCGAAGCTCGCGCCCATGGCGAAGGCGAGGAGCTTGAGATTGCGCGTGTCGATGCCCATGGCGCGCGCCGCGATCTCGTCCTCGCGGATCGCCTCCCAGGCGCGCCCGACGCGCGAGTTCTGCAGGCGCACGTTGACGACGATGATGCCGAGCGCCAGCGCAAGCAGCAGGTAGTAGTACTTGATCGGCGCGCTGAACTCCAGGCCGAGGAAGGTCTCGTACGCGCCGAAGCTGAAGCCGTCGAGGGTGAACGGATCGATGCGCGCGATGCCCTGCGGGCCGCTGGTGATGTTCACCGGGCGCGACAGGTTGTTCAAGAAGATGCGGATGATCTCGCCAAAGCCAAGCGTGACGATGGCGAGGTAGTCACCGCGCAACTTGAGCGTCGGGGCGCCGAGGATCACGCCGAAAAGCGCGGCCACCGCCGCGCCGATCGGCAGGATGACCCAGAAAGGCAGGTGCAGGTTGAACTGCGGGCTTGCAAGCAGCGCGTAGGTATAGGCGCCCACGGCGTAGAACGCGATATAACCGAGGTCGAGCAGCCCGGCGAAGCCGACGACGATGTTGAGCCCGAGGGCGAGCAGCACGTAGAGGATCGCGTAGTTGGTGATGCGCACCCAGGTCGTGCCGACCTGCGCCAGCGCGAAGGGCAGCAGCGCGAGCGCGATTCCGACGAGCGCGAAGCCCACCCATACCAGCCACGGCCGCGCGCGCGTATCGAAGTAGGGCTGCATCAAGCGCGGTCTCCCACGCGCTCGCCGAGCAGCCCCTGCGGCCGGAGCACGAGCACGAGGATCAGCACCACGAACGCGAACACGTCCTGGTATTCCGAGCCGAAAAGGATGAAATGACCGCCGCCCCGGCAGGCGTCGAACGGCAGGCCGTACAGGCAAAGGTCGCTGAAGTCACCGATGTAACCCGCGCCCAGCGCCTCGACGAGGCCGAGCAGCACGCCGCCGAGCATGGCCCCCGGGATGTTGCCGATCCCGCCGAGCACCGCCGCGGAGAACGCCTTCAGCCCGAGGATCGAGCCCATGGTGTACTGCGCGATGCCGTAGTAGGTGCCGTAGAGCACGCCGGCGACCGCGCCGAGCCCGGCGCCGATCACGAACGTGACCGCGATCACGCGGTTGATGTCGATGCCCATCAGCCCGGCGACCTGGGCGTTCTGCGCCGTCGCGCGCATCGCCGTGCCGAGCGGGGTGCGATAGACGAGGATCGCGAGGCTCGCCATCAGCGCGAAGCAGATGGCGAGGATCGCGATCTGTACCGTGGTGATCGCCGCGCCGCCGATGAAGTAGCTTTTCGAGGGGATGATCTGCGGGAAAGCGAGGATGTTGCGGCTCCAGATCATGAGCGCGACGTGCTGCAGGATGATGGAGACGCCGATCGCGGTGATGAGCGGCGCAAGGCGCGGCGCGTGGCGCAGCGGCCGGTAGGCGAGCCGCTCCATACCGTAGCCGACCAGCATGCAAATCGGCACCGCGCAGCCGGCGCCGATTAGGACGATGACGAGCGGCGGCAGCCCGGTCGGCACGAGCAGGTTGATGATGCTGAACGCCACCATCGCGCCGATCATCACCACCTCGCCGTGCGCGAAATTGATCAGCTGGATGATGCCGTACACCATGGTGTAGCCGAGCGCGACCACCGCGTACACGCTTCCCGCGGTGAGCCCGTTCACGACCTGCTGCAAGAAGGTATCCATGCAAAAAAAACGGCCCTATGCGGGCCGTTTTTCTCTGCCGGAAGCTATGGCGCGACGCCGGAAGCTAAGCCGCCACTCCTATTTCGCCGCTTTCGCGAACTCGTCGTAGGTCATCGTCTTGCCGCCCTTGATGACTGCGATCGGCTCGAGCTTGCCGCCCTTCATGCTGAACATGGTGATCTCGGCGTCCTTGCGGTCACCCTTGTCGTCGAAGCTGATCGGGCCGCTCGCGCCGGTGAAGCTGATCTTCTGCAGCTCGGGCAGGTACTTCTTCGGATCGGTGGAGTTCGCCTTCTTCATCGCCTCGATCAGCAGGTTGGCCGCGTCGTAGGTAAAGGGCGAGTAGAGGATCGGGTCGACGTTGAATTTCTTCTTGTAGGCCTCGAGGAACTTCTTGGACGCCGCCTGCGGCGGGATGCCGGCCTGCGAGCAAAGCAGCCCCTCGGCCGCGTCGCCCGCGAGCTCCTTCATCTTGTCGGTGCACGCGCCGTCGCCGAAGGAGAACACTGCCTTGATGCCGAGCTCGCGCCCCTGCTTGAGCAGCGGCCCGCCGGTGGCGTCCATGCCGCCGTAGAACACCGCGTCGGGGTTCCTGCCGCGCAGCTTGGTCAGGATCGCCTTCCAGTCGGTGGTCTTGTCGGTGCCCTTCTCGCGCGGCAACACCTCGATGTTGGCCGCCTTGAGCGTCTTTTCCACCTCGTTCGCGATGCCTTCGCCGTAGGCAGTCGCGTCGTCGATCACCGCGACAAGCTTTGGCTTGTTGTTCGTGGCGAGGTAGCTCGCGACCGCGGGGCCCTGCTGATCATCGCGCGCGACGACCCGGAACACGTTCTTGTAGCCCTGCTCGGTGAGCTTGGGGTTCGTCGCCGAGCCGGTGATCATCGGAATCGTGGCCTGGTTGTAGATCGAGGAAGCGGGGATGGTGACGCCGGAATTCAGGTGCCCGACGACGCCGACCACCTTCGCGTCCACCATCTTTTGCGCCACGGTGGTGCCGACTTTCGGATCGGCCTGGTCGTCCTCTGCGACGAGCGCGAACTTGACCTGCTTGCCGTCGATGGTGATCTTCGCTTCGTTCGCCTCATCGATCGCGAGGCGTGCGCCGTTCTCGTTGTCCTTGCCGAGGTGCGCGATGCCACCGGTCAGCGGCCCGGCGTGGCCGATCTTGACCTCGGCTCCGCCGCCGCTCTGCTGGCCGCAGCCGACC
>DATADT010000164.1:0-3601 GCA_036258355.1 Burkholderiales bacterium | reverse complement strand
TTCTTCGCGAAGTCCTCGGGCTTGGCGCGGTAGGCCTCGTTGGAGAGGTTCTGCTGCCCGTAGATGTGCCAGTAGGGCATCATGAAGAACATGATCAGGCACCAGATGAGCGCGATCACCACCCAGATCAGCTCGGTGCGCTCGAGCGGCTCTTTCCACCAGACCTTTTCGTTCGTGTAGGAGATGGTCATGGCGCGCTCCTCCTATTTCGCGAGGGGCAGCGACAGGATCTCCATCACCCCCCAGACGATGTACAGCACTGTCGGCATGGCGATGCCGAGGAACAGCAGCAGGAACGGGTTGTCCAGCAGTTGCTGCATGACCGGGACCGGCTCTTCGTCGGGGAGCAGCTCGTCGTGGGTATCCGCCATGGGGCCTCCGCTTTCGTGAGAAGGCCGACGTTAGGCGAGGCGCTCGCGGGCTTGCTTGATACGTATCAAATTTTTCCGGGTCGGTTCCGGGCACCATGCGCCAATGAGCGAGCGCGACCGGCGCAGCGTGGCGCTTGCCGCGGGACTGGGGCTCGCGCTGATGCTGGCGGTGATCGTCGCCGCGGCCGGCATCCGGCTTGAAACGGGCATCCCGGGGCTGCGCATTGTTCACCGTGTTACCGCCTCCCTGGAAGTCCTCGTCGTGCTGTGGCTCGGCTGGATGGCCTGGCGGCGGCGCGCGGTGCAGCTCGCCATCGCCTTGACTGCGCTTCTTTCGGTGGTCGGGATCGTCGGCGGCCAGTCGCCGCCGCGTGAAATAGCCGCGATCAACCTTGCGGGCGGTCTCGCCCTCGCGGCGGTGTTTGCGTGGATGCTCGGAAAATCGGGGTCAGAGCCCGATTTCCGGTGTATCTCCGCTACCGCTATGGGAAATCGGGCTCTGACCCCGATTTTCCTGCTGCTTGCGGTTCAGCTCGGTCTCGGAGCGTGGCTGTCGATCGTCGAGCGCTACAGCGTGGCGCTGCCGATCCATGGGCTGCTCGCCGTAGCGCTTACCGCGGCGCTCATCTGGATTGCACGAGCCAGAGCCGTCTTCCTTGCCCTGGCACTCGCAGCGCCGATTGCGGGATTCACGGCGCTGCACTTCGAGTATTCCGCCGCCGCGGCGCTCGCACACGTCGCTGCCGCGGCGCTGCTCCTCGCGTCGACCGCGCACGCTCTGGGCCGCGCCGCTTGACCCATATCAAGGGAATGCGCGGCGCGGGCGGCAATCTTGCCGGGTCATGAATGAGCTGTCCGCTTCCCTAGACGCGCAGCATGCGCAGCTCGCCCGGACGCTCGAGTCGGTCGTGGCCGCGGGGCGCGCCGGCCGCTGGCCCGAGTACCGCCGGTTTTTCGGCGCGCTGCGCGAGGGCCTCGTGCAGCACATGGCGTTCGAGGAAGAGGCCCTGTTCCCGCTGCTCGAGGACCACGCCGCGGCGGCGGTGCGGTCGCTGCGCGATGACCATGCGCAGCTGCGCCGCCACCTCGAGACGCTCGGTGCGGCCGCGCCGGAGCGTGATCCCGCCGGCTGCCTCGCCGAGCTCGACGATCTCTCCCATCTCATGCGCCTGCACCACGACGCCGAGATGGCGCTCAGTCCCGAGTACGCGAGCCGGCCGATGCCGCAGCTCGCGCTCGAGGGTCCGCCCACCATGGATCTGCGCGGGCTGCAGCCGCCCGAGCCGATCGTGCGCATTTTCCAGGCGCTCGAACGCTCGCCGGGCGAGCCGCTGCGCGTCATCCTGCCGCACGAGCCGGTGCCGCTGTACGGCCTGCTGCGCGATCGCGGCTATTCGTACGCCGGCTCGCCGCGCCCCGACGGCGGCTTCGAAGTGCTGATCGAGCGCGCGCAAAGTTAAGACAGATCAAGCAAATCCCGCCCGCCGAGGGGCATGGTAACGGGAGCGAAGAAATCCCATTGCCAGGAGGGTCCAAGTGAAAACCCCAATCGCGCTCGCGCTCACCGTCGCCGCGGCCGCCGCGTACGCCCAGCCCACGCAGCCGGGCCGCGCGCCCGTGACTGAGCCGGAGATCCGCTACCAGGCCGGCGGCTCGCCGCTCGCGCAGGAAGACATGCACCAGGACATCAACCCCAAGGCGCCGCCGATGACGAAGGCCGAGTTCGACAAGGCGCGCCAGCTGTACTTCGAGCGCTGCGCGGGCTGCCACGGCGTGTTGCGCAAGGGCGCCACCGGCAAGCCGCTCACGCCCGACATCACGCTTGCGCGCGGCACCGAGTACCTCAAGGTGTTCATCAACTACGGCTCCCCCGCCGGCATGCCGAACTGGGGGACCGGGGGCGAGCTCACCGCGCAGGAAGTGGACCTCATGGCGCGCTACATCCAGCAGACGCCTCCCACGCCGCCGGAGTGGGGCATGGGCGACATGAAGAAGACCTGGAAGGTGATCGTCGCGCCCAGCAAGCGGCCGAAGAAAAAGGAGAACGCCTACAACATCGACAACATCTTCGCCACCACGCTGCGCGACACCGGCGAAGTGGCGCTGATCGACGGCGACACCAAGAAGATCATCAACGTCGTCAAGACCGGCTACGCGGTGCACATCTCGCGCACCTCGGGCTCCAAGCGCTACGTCTACACCATCGGCCGCGACGGCAAGATCAACCTGATCGACCTGTGGATGGCGAAGCCCGACAACGTCGCCGAGATCCGCATCGGCCTGGAAGCGCGCTCAGTGGAAACCTCGCGCGCGAAGGGCTACGAGGACCGCTACGCGATCGCCGGTTCCTACTGGCCGCCGCAATACGTGATCATGAAAGGCGACACGCTCGAGCCGCTGAAGATCGTCGCCACGCGCGGCATGACGGTCGGGGACCAGGAATACCACCCCGAGCCGCGCGTCGCTTCGATCGTCGGCAGCCACACCAAGCCCGAGTTCGTGGTGAACGTCAAGGAGACCGGGAAGATCCTGCTCATCGACTACCGCGACATCAACAACCTGAGGACCACCGAGATCGGGGCAGCAAAATTCCTGCACGACGGCGGGTGGGACTCGACCAAGCGCTACTTCCTGGTCGCGGCCAACCAGTCGAACAAGATCGCAGTGGTCGACACGCAGGTGGGCAAGCTCGTGAAGCTGATCGACGTCGACAAGATTCCGCACCCCGGGCGTGGCGCGAACTTCGTGCATCCGAAATACGGCCCGGTGTGGGCGACCGGCCACCTCGGCAGCGAGAAGATCGCGCTTATCGGCACTGACGAGCACCACAAGGAGTCGGTATGGAGAGTGGTGCAGTACCTCGAGGGGCAGGGCGGCGGCAACCTGTTCATCAAGACGCACCCGAAATCGACCAACCTGTGGGTCGACACCCCGCTCAACCCCGATCCCAAGATCGCGCAGTCGATCGCGGTGTTCGACATCCGCAACCTCGACAAGCCGGCGGTGATCTTGCCGATCGCCGAGTGGGCGGGCCTGGGCGAAGGCGCGAAGCGCGTGGTGCAGCCCGAGTACAACAAGGCCGGTGACGAGGTGTGGTTCGCGGTATGGAGCGCGAAGAACCACGAGTCCGCGCTGGTCGTGGTCGACGACAAGTCGCGCAAGCTCAAGGCCGTGATCAAGGGCAAGGAGATCGTGACGCCGACCGGCCACTTCAATGTCTACAATACGAC
>DATADT010000163.1:0-1583 GCA_036258355.1 Burkholderiales bacterium | reverse complement strand
CTCTTGCTCCACCACCGCGACCAGCGCGACGTGGCTCACGAAGTCGACGTTGGTGTAGTACTCGATTTCTTTCTCGGTAAATCCGCGCTTCGGCGAGAAAAAGCGCAGCGCAAGCGTTTCGCCGCTCGAGCGGCCGGCGGCGGCGACGAGCCCATCGCGATCCTCCGGCTTGAGCCCGCGCACCTCCAGTCGGCCGCCGTCACGCAATATTTCGGTAACGCGATACTCGCTCGGCTTCAATCTACATACCTAAGACTGATTGCTGTGGGGGGATCATGGTACTAGCATCACCGCATGGAAACGCAATCTCTCGAAGGCAAAACCGCGGTCGTGACGGGCTCGACGAGCGGCATCGGCCTCGGCGTCGCGCGCGTCCTGGCGTCGCAGGGCGCCGACATCCTTTTGAACGGCTTTGGCGACAAGACCCAGATCGACAAGCTGGTCGCCGAGCTCAAGGCTCAATACAAGGTGAGGGTGGCGTATAGCGGGGCCGACATGTCCAGGCAGGCCGATGTCGTCGGCATGGTCTCGCAGGCGACGCGCGAGCTCGGCCGGGTCGACATCCTCGTCAACAACGCGGGCATCCAGTACACCGCTCCGGTGGAAGAGTTTCCGCCGGAGCGCTGGGACGCGGTGATCGCGATCAACCTTTCCGCGGCTTTCCACGCCATCCGCGCCGCGCTGCCGCAGATGAAGGCGCGCAACTGGGGCCGCATCATCAACATCGCCTCGGCGCACGGGCTGGTCGCCTCGACGCAAAAGGTGGCCTACGTCGCGGCCAAGCACGGCCTGCTCGGCATGACCAAGGTGGTGGCGCTGGAGACTGCGACCACCGGCATCACCTGCAACGCGATCTGCCCGGGCTGGGTGCTGACGCCGCTCGTCCAGAAGCAGATCGACGACCGCGCGGCGAAGGAAAACATGCCGGTCGACCGCGCCAAGATGGAGCTGCTGTCCGAGAAGCAGCCCTCGCTCGAGTTCGCGACGCCGGAACAGATCGGCGCGGCGGCGCTCTTCCTGTGCTCGGAGGGCGCGGACCAGATCCGCGGCGTCGCGCTGCCGATCGACGGCGGCTGGACCGCCCAATGAAGACGATTTCCCTGAAGGATGCGGCGGCGCTGATCCCGGACGGCGCGAGCGTGATGATCGGCGGCTTCATGGGCGTGGGCACGCCCGAGCGGCTGGTCGACGAGCTCGTGCGCCAGAAAAAGCGCAATCTCACCGTGATCGCCAACGACAACGCGCTGCCCGGCATCGGCGTCGGCAAGCTCATCACCGCCGGTGCGGTGCGCAAGACCATCGCGAGCCACATCGGCCTGAATCCCGAAACGCAGAAGAAGATGCTCGCGGGCGAGCTCGAGGTGGACCTCGTGCCGCAGGGCACGCTCGTCGAGCGCATCCGCGCCGGCGGCTTCGGGCTGGGCGGCGTGCTGACGCCCACGGGCGTGGGCACGGTGGTGGAGAAGGGCAAGCAGCGCATCGAACTCGATGGCAAGGCTTTCCTTCTCGAGACTGCGCTGCGCGCGGACTTCGCGCTGGTACAGGCGTTCCTCGCCGACTACTTCGGCAACCTCTACTACGCG
>DATADT010000162.1:0-2224 GCA_036258355.1 Burkholderiales bacterium | reverse complement strand
AGAACGGCGTCGCCCTTCTTGAAGCGCGGATCCTTCGACTCGATCACCGTGCCGGCGAAGTCGATGCCGCCGATGCACGACGGCCTTCTGAGAATCTTGCCCTTGCCGGTCGCGGCCAGGGCGTCCTTGTAGTTCACGCTGGAGTACGCGACGCGTACCGTGACTTCGCCGGGGTCGAGGTCCTCCAGCGTGGTGTCGACGAACTCGGCGCGGATCTTCTTGTCCGCCGTCTCGGTGAGCTTGTAGGCCTTGAAGCGTTCCATGATTACTCCGGTTTTATGCCAGCTTCCTTGACTACGCGGGTCCACTTTTCGGTTTCCTGCGTGACAAAAGCCGCGAACTCCTGCGGTTTCATGCGCACCACCTCGGCGCCCTCGAGCTCGAAGCGCTTGCGCATCTCCGGCGAATCCAGAATCGCGGTTATCTCTTTGTGCAGGCGCTCGAGCACTGGCTGAGGCGTGCCCGCGGGCGCCAGGATGCCCCACCAGTTGTTCACCTCGAAGCCGGGTACGCCCGCTTCAGCGATGGTCGGCACATCGGGAAGCGCCGCCATACGCTTCGCGCTGCTGACGCCGAGCGCCTTGAGCTTGCCCGAGCGCACGTGCGGCATCATCTGCACGAGGCTTCCGAGGTTCATCTGCACCTGGCCGGCGATCACGTCGGTCAGCGCCGGGCCGCCGCCCTTGTACTGCACGATCACGAAATCCGTCTTCGACTGCAGGCGGAAAAGCTCGGTGGCCATGTGTTGAAAGCTGCCGATGCCGGCCGCGGCCGAATTGAGCTCCCCGGGTTTCTGTTTCAGGAGATTCAAAAGATCGCTTACAGAGTTCGCGGGCGATGCGGCCGGCACCACGAGCAGCGCCGGCCCGCTGCCCAGCATCGCTACCGGCGTGAACGACTTCATCACGTCCTGCGGCAGGCGGTTGAACGCGATGCTCGTCGGCAACGCGGTCGAGACGAGCAGCAGCGTGTAGCCGTCGGGCGGCGCCTTCGCCGCCTCGTTCGTGCCGATGATGCTGCCCGCGCCGCCGCGGTTATCGACTACCACGCTTTGGCCGAGGCGCTCGCCGAGCTGCTGGCCGATCGAGCGGCCGACGACGTCGTTGGAGCCGCCGGGCGGGAACGGAATGATGAGGCGGACAGGCTTGACGGGATAGGCCTGGGCGAAGCCGGGCCCGGAAGCGAGGGCGAGCAGGAAGGCGAGAAGGAATTTCATGCCGGCAATGCTACCCGCCTTACCGGCAGCAGGCGGTACTCGGCCGACTGCATTTCATGCAGCCGGCTCACGGCGCGCTGGAAGTCGGCCGAGTTCTGCCCTTCGACGAAGAGCTCCTCGGGCGGCGCCTCGGCCGACACTACAAGCTTGACGCGCTCGTCGTACAGCACGTCGACGAGCCAGGTGAAGCGCCGCGCCGCGTCGGACTGGCGGGCCGACATGCGCGGCACGCCGGACAGCAGCACCGTGTGGAAGCGCTTCGCCAGGTCCACGTAATCGGCGTACGAGCGCGGCCCGCCGCACAGGGTGTGGAAATCGAACCACACCACCCCGCCCGCGCGCTTGCGGTAAGGAATCGTGCGTCCTTCGACGTCGAGCGGTTGCCATTCCTCCTGCACGTCCTTGAGCTCTTCGAAGATCGCGGCGAGCGGTGCATCGCTGAGGTGATAGACCTCGACCTGCTCCATCTTGAGCCGCCGGTAGTCGGTGCCGTTGTCCACGGCCACTACGTCGAGGCGGCTCTTGATCAGCTCGATCGCGCGCAGGAATCGCTCGCGCTGCAGCCCCCCGGGATAGAGGTGGTCGGGGTGGTAGTTCGAGGTCATGACGAACTGCACGCCGCGGTCCATCACCTGCTCGAGGAAGCGGCCGAGGATCATCGCGTCGGCGATGTCGGAAACATGAAATTCGTCGAAGCACACCAGCCGGTATCGTCGAGCGGTGCGCGCGGCCACCGCGGCGATCGGGTCCTCGGCGCCCTTCAGCTCGCCGAGCTCACGGTGGATCTCGCGCATGAAGTGATGGAAGTGGACGCGCCGCTTGCGCACGAGCGGCACGCACAGATAGAACGCGTCCATCAGGAAGCTTTTGCCGCGCCCGACCGGGCCCCACAGGTACACGCCCTTCGGCAGCGGCGGCTTGACGAGCAGGCGCTTCAGCGTGCTCGAGCGGCGCTTCTTATAGGCGCTCCATTCTTCGTGCAACCGCTGCAGGCGCTCGACCGCGCGC
>DATADT010000161.1:0-7541 GCA_036258355.1 Burkholderiales bacterium | reverse complement strand
CGAACCTCGATGCCTCGTGCCCGCATGTGCTCCTTGGCGGCGCGCACGCTGAAGTCGCCGAAGTGGAACACGCTCGCCGCGAGCACCGCGTCGGCATGGCCCTCGAGCACGCCTTCGGCAAAGTGCTCGAGCGCGCCGACGCCGCCGGAGGCGATCACCGGCACGCCGACCGCGTCGGCGACCGCGCGCGTCAGCTCCAGATCGAAGCCGTCGCGCGTGCCGTCGCGGTCCATGCTGGTGAGCAGGATCTCGCCCGCGCCCGACTTCTCCATGCGGCGCGCCCAGTCAATCGCGTCGAGCCCGGCGGGGCGGCGCCCGCCATGGGTGTAGACCTGCCACGAAGAGCCATTTCTCTTGGCATCGATGGCGACCACGATGCACTGGCAGCCGACGATATCGCTCGCCTCGCGCACGAGCTCCGGGTTCTGCACCGCCGCAGTGTTGATCGACACCTTGTCCGCGCCCGCGTTCAGCAGGCGGCGCACATCGCTCACCTGGCGCACGCCGCCGCCGACAGTGAGCGGGATGAATACGCGCTCGGCGACCGCCTCGATCACGTGCAGCAGCATATCTCGCTCATCCGAGCTCGCGGTGATGTCGAGGAAGCAGACCTCGTCGGCGCCTTCGCCGTCGTAGCGCGCGGCAATCTCCACCGGGTCGCCGGCGTCCCGCAATCCCACGAAATTGACGCCTTTCACGACCCGGCCCGCGGTGACGTCGAGGCAGGGAATCACGCGTTTCGCCAACGGCACGCTATTCCTTCCCGAGCGCCTTGTTGGCCGCGGCCTGCGCCTTCTTGAGGTCGATCTTGCCTTCGTAGAGAGCGCGCCCGGCGATCACGCCGATGATCCCTTCCGGGACCAGCTTCTCGCACACCACCTGCACGTCGTTCACGCTGTTCAGGCCGCCCGAGGCGATGATGGGCGTCTTCAGCTGCTGCGCGAGCTTGAAGGTGGCCTCGACGTTGACGCCGGTCATCATGCCGTCGCGCCCGATGTCGGTGTAGATGAGCGCCTCGACCCCGTACTCCTCGAATTTCTTGGCGAGATCGACCACGTCGTGCCCCGTAAGCTTGGACCAGCCCTCGACGGCCACCTTGCCGTCCTTGGCGTCGAGGCCGGCAATGACGTGGCCCGGGAATGCGTAGCACGCGTCCGAGAGGAAGCCCGGGTTCTTCACCGCTGCGGTTCCGATGACCACGTAGGTCACGCCTGCGTCCAGGTAGCTCTCGATCGCGTCGAGGTCGCGGATGCCGCCGCCGAGCTGGATCGGCACCGCGTCGCCCACCGCGGCGACGATATCGCGGATCACCTTCTCGTTCTTCGGCCGGCCGGCGATCGCGCCGTTGAGGTCCACGATATGCAGGCGCTTCGCGCCCTCGGAGGCCCAGTGCTTCGCCATGGCCACCGGGTTGTCGGAAAACACGGTCGCCGTGCTCATGTCGCCCTGCTTCAGGCGCACGCAGCGGCCGTCTTTCAGATCAATAGCGGGGATGATGAGCACTACAGTGCTCTATTCACGAATCAAGGACGCCAGCGCACAAAGTTGGAGAGGAGTTGCAGGCCGGCGGACTGGCTTTTCTCGGGGTGGAACTGGACGGCAAAAATATTATCCCGGGCTACGGCGCAGGTAAAGGGCGCGCCGTACACGCAAGTCGCCACGGTCAGGGCGCGGTCGCGCGGCTCCGGATAGTAGCTGTGCACGAAGTAAAAGCGGCTGCCGTCGGCGATGCCCTGCCAGAGCGCGTGCGGCCGCTCCTGCCTGACCTCGTTCCAGCCGATGTGCGGAATCTTGACGCCCGTGGAGGCCGAGAAGCGAGGCACACGTCCTGGCAGCAGCCCGAGCCCCGCCGCATCGCCCTCCTCGCCGCGCTCGAACAGCATCTGCAGCCCGATGCAGATGCCCAGAAAGGGCTTGGCTCGCGTCGCCTCGATGACCGCTTCGCGCGCCCCGCTCGCCGCAAGCTGCCGCATGCAGTCGGGCAGCGCGCCCTGCCCGGGGACGACGACTCGTTCGCAAGACCGAATGGTTCCGGGATCGGCGGTCAGCGTCACCTCCGCCTCGGGGGCGACGTGCTCGAGCGCCTTCGACACCGAGCGCAGGTTGCCCATGCCGTAATCGACGACCGCGATCTTCAACCCTGCAGTGTCCCCTTGGTCGAGGGCACGGTGCCGGCGGCGCGCAGGTCCGGCTCGGCCGCCATGCGCAGGGCGCGCGCGAACGCCTTGAACATGGTCTCGCACTGGTGGTGCGCGTTTTCGCCGCGCAGATTGTCGATGTGCAGCGTGACCTGGGCGTGGTTGACGAAGCCCTGGAAAAACTGCTGCACGAGATCCACGTCGAACTCGCCGATCAGGGCGCGCGTGAACTTCACGTGGTACTCGAGCCCCGGCCGGCCGGAGAAGTCGAGCACGACCCGCGACAGTGCCTCGTCGAGCGGCACATAGGCATGGCCGAAGCGGCGCACGCCGGCCTTGTCGCCGATCGCCTTGGCGACGGCCTGCCCGAGCGTGATGCCGATGTCCTCGACAGTATGGTGGGCGTCGATGTGCAGGTCGCCCTTTGCCTCGATGTCGAGGTCAAGCATGCCGTGGCGCGCCACCTGGTCGAGCATGTGCTCCAGAAACGGCAGCCCGGTGGAGAGTCTGGCCGCGCCCTTGCCGTCCAGGTTCAGTTTCACCCGGATCTGGGTTTCCTTCGTATTGCGGGTGACTTCCGCGGTCCTCATTGCAGCGCCTCGCGCAGGGCGTTGAGCAGTATACGGTTTTCGTCCGGCGTGCCGACGGTGACGCGCAGGCAATTCTTCAGCGCGGGACTATTGAGGTTGCGCACCAGGATACCCTGGCGCTTCAGCGACTCGAACGTCCGATCGGCGTCCGGCACGCGGATGAGGAAGAAGTTCGCTTCCGATGGAAAAACCGTCACGCCCTTCAAAATCTTCAGGGATTGGCCAAGCTTTTCTCTCTCCGCTCGAATCCGCGCCGCCTGCTCCTCGAGCACTTCCAGCCGTTCGAGCATGAAAGCCGCCGCGGCCTGCGTCAGTACGTTGACGTTGTAGACCTGGCGCACCTTGTTGAACTGCTCCACCCATGCCGGGCGCGCGGCGAGGTACCCGAGGCGTATGCCGGCGAGGCCGAGCTTCGATACCGTGCGCATGACGACCAGGTTGGGGAACTCGGAAAGCCGCGGCATGAACGTCTTCCGGGCGAACACGTGGTACGCCTCGTCCAAAACGACTAGGCCTTTTGCTTCCTTGAGAATCGCGATGACATCTTCTTCCGGATAAAGCACGCCCGTGGGATTGTTCGGATACGCGATGTAGATGAGCGCGGGCTGCTGCTCGCGCATCGCTTTCAGAAAAGCGTCCGCATCCAAGGAATAATCCTCACGCAGCCCGGCCTGCACCGCCCGCATGCCGAAGTAGGTGGCGTTCATCGCATACATGACGAACGTCGGGCCGGGATACATCATCACCGCGCCCGGCTTGGCGAGCGCCAGCGTGACAATCTGGATGAGATCGTCCGAGCCGTTGCCGAGAAGAACCTCCATTCCCGCCGGCACGCCCATCTTGCGCGCGATCAGTGCGCGTAGCCTCGGCGCCGCAGGATCCGGATAGCGGTTCAGGTCGACGCGCGCCAGGACTTGCGCCAGTTCCCGGCGTAGCTCGGGGGCCAGCGGGTACGGGTTCTCCATCGCGTCGAGCTTCACCATGCCGTCGGCGGGCGCGACGTGATAGGCCTTGAGCGCAAGGATCTCCGGTCGGACGAGCTCGCCTGGGGTCATTCGAACCTCATTTGCGCCGCCCGTGCGTGCGCGCTCAGGCCTTCGCCCCGGGCCAGGGTGACCGCGACTCGCCCCAACTTGGCGGCCGACTGCCTCGAGACGCTGATCACGCTGGTCCGTTTCTGAAAATCGTATACGCCGAGCGGCGAAGAGAAGCGCGCCGTGCCAGCGGTCGGAAGAACGTGGTTCGGGCCGGCGCAATAGTCGCCGATCGCCTCCGAGCTCCACTGGCCGAGGAAGACCGCGCCTGCGGTTCTCACGTGGGGAAGAATGTTTTCGGGGTCTTGCACCGCCAGCTCGAGGTGCTCGGGCGCGATAAGGTTGGCCACGGCGCATGCCTCTTCCAGGTCCCGCGTGAGGATCAGGGCGCCGCGCGCCTTCAGCGACGCTTCGATGACCTCCTTCCTCGGCATTTCCCCGATGAGCCTGCCAATGGAAGCGGCGACCGCTTCCAGATACGTCTCATCAGGAGAAAGCAGAATCGCCTGGGCCGACTCGTCATGCTCGGCCTGCGAAAAAAGGTCCATGGCGACCCAGTCGGCGGGGGCCGAGCCGTCGGCGATCACGAGGATTTCCGAGGGGCCCGCCACCATGTCGATGCCGACCTCGCCGAACACCTGCCGCTTGGCCTCCGCCACGTAAGCGTTGCCCGGACCGACGATCTTGTCCACGCGCGGAATCGATCGGGTACCGTAGGCGAGCGCGGCGATGGCCTGGGCGCCGCCTATGCCCACGACGCGGTCAACGCCTGCGAGCGCGGCGGCCGCGAGCACCAGCGGGTTGGGGTTCGGGCTCGTCATAACAAGCTCGCGAACGCCGGCCACCTTGGCGGGCACAGCGTTCATGAGCACCGACGAGGGATACGCCGCCTTGCCGCCGGGGACGTACAGCCCTACGCGCTCGAGCGGGCTTACCTGCTGGCCCAGGCGCGTGCCGTCCGCGTCGGTGAAGTCCCACGATTGCTGAAGCTGCTTCTCATGGAAGGCGCGGATGCGGTCGCGGGCCTGCCGCAGCGCGCCAAGCTGATCTGACGGGATAGCGTCGAGGAACTTCTCGGTCACGGCG
Source organism: Burkholderiales bacterium (assembly GCA_036258355.1). Taxonomy (GTDB): domain Bacteria; phylum Pseudomonadota; class Gammaproteobacteria; order Burkholderiales; family SG8-39; genus SCGC-AG-212-J23. The sequence continues at coordinate 2,693 of DATADT010000161.1, read as the reverse complement.
TATTGACGGGGCAGCACGCCGTCGAACTTCTTCGTGTAGGCGCGCACCGCCGCGTCGCCGCGGCTGCGCACGTCGGCCAGGATCTTGCGCACCGCCTTCTGCATCACCGGGTCCTGCGCGGCGTCGCAGCGCGTGAGTGCGGCCAGCTTCGCGTCGAAGCCGCGGGTACGGGTGGATAGGCGGCGTAGCTTCACCGGCGGGCCGCTTTTGCAAAGGCGTCGATGAGCGGCTGCAACTCCGCACGCTTGGTCTTCAGGGCCGCCTGGTTGACGATCAGCCGCGCCGACACCGGCATGATCTCTTCCACGGCGACGAGGCCGTTCGCCTTGAGCGTCCTCCCGGTGGAAACGAGGTCCACGATCGCGTCCGCCAGCCCGACCAGCGGCGCGAGCTCCATCGAGCCGTAGAGCCGGATGAGATCCACGTGCACGCCCTTGGCGGCGAAGTGCTCGCGCGCGGTATTGACGTACTTGGTGGCCACGCGAAGGCGCGCGCCCTGCCGCACCGCCGAGGCATAGTTGAACCCCTTGGGTACCGCGACCATCATCCGGCAAGCGGCGATGCCCAGATCCAGCGGCTGGTAGAGCCCCTCGCCGCCATGCTCGGCGAGCACGTCGCGCCCGGCGACGCCGAGATCGGCGCCGCCGCGCTGCACATAAGTGGGGGTGTCCGCCGCGCGCACCACGACCAGCCGCAAGTCGCGGCGGTTGGTGCCGATGACGAGCTTGCGCGAGGTTTCGGGGTTGGACCTAGGCCGGATGCCGGCGCGCGCGAGCAGCGGCGCGGTTTCGTCGAAGATCCGCCCCTTCGACAACGCGATGCTGATGCTCGCCATGTGCAATCATCCGGGGAATCGCCTTGTGCTACGTGCCAGGGGGGCGCATTCTACAGCAATCCTTAGCGCACGCGCTCGACCCGCGCGCCGAGGCTCGAGAGCTTGGTCTCCAGCGCCTCGTAGCCGCGGTCGAGATGGTAAATGCGGTCGACCAGGGTCTCGCCCTCGGCCACCAGCCCGGCGATGACGAGGCCCGCCGAGGCGCGCAGGTCGGTGGCCATCACGCGGGCGCCTTGAAGCCGCTCGACGCCGTTCACGATGGCGGTGTTGCCCTCGAGCCGGATGTCGGCGCCCAGGCGCTGCATCTCGAGCGCGTGCATGAAGCGGTTCTCGAAGATCGTCTCGGTGATCACCGCCGTGCCGCGTGCCACCGTGGCGAGCGCCATGAACTGCGCCTGCATGTCGGTCGCGAAGCCCGGATACGGCGCCGTGCGCACGCTGACCGAATACGGTCTTTCCGCAGATTCAAGCTCGATCGAGGAACCCGTAATCGTCACCTTTGCGCCTGCGTTACGCAGCTTTTCGAGCGTGGCGTCGAGCGATTCCGAAGCGGCCCCCGTCAGCCGGACCTTGCCTCCGGCGGCCGCCGCGGCGGCGAGGTAGGTCCCTGTCTCGATCCGGTCGGGCATGACGCGGTGCTCTGCGCCCCCGAGGGTGCGCACGCCGGTGATGCGGATCACGGCGCCGCCCGCGCCCTCAATCCTCGCCCCCATGGCGCTCAGGCAGCGCGCCAGATCCACGACCTCGGGCTCGCGCGCCGCGTTCTCGATCAGCGTCTCGCCCTCGGCGAGCGCCGCCGCCATCATGAGGTTCTCGGTGCCGGTGACCGTGACGAGGTCCATGACGATGCGCGCGCCGCGCAGTCGCTCTGCGGTGGCATGCATGTAGCCGTGCTCGATGGCGATCGTTGCGCCCATCGCCTCCAGCCCCTTGACGTGCTGATCGACCGGGCGTGCGCCGATCGCGCAGCCGCCCGGCAGCGAGACCTTGGCGCGCCCGCAGCGCGCGAGCAGGGGGCCGAGCACCAGCACGGATGCGCGCATGGTCTTCACCAGGTCGTACGACGCCGTGGGATGCTCGATGCTTGGGGCATGCAGCACTACGCGCTCCGGGGAATGCTCCACCTGCAAGCCCATTTGGCTGAGCAGCTTCGCCATGGTGGACACGTCACGCAGCCGCGGTACGTTGGTCAGGGTGAGCGGCTTCGCGGTAAGGAGCGCCGCGCACATGATCGGCAGCGCGGCGTTCTTCGCCCCCGAGATGCGGATCTCGCCTGCCAGCGGCCGTCCGCCCGTGATCTTTAGCTTGTCCATGGCGACCTTTTAGCGCCGAAAAATGCCTTTCTTATGGCGTTGCGCCGGCCTTCCTCCACTCTTCAGGGGTCAGTGTTTGCATGGAGAGGGCGTGGATCTCCTCACGCATGCGATCGCCGAGCGCCGCGTAGACGAGCTGGTGGCGCTGCACCCGGCTACGGCCCGCGAACTCCGCCGACACCACCAGCGCCTGGAAATGCTGGCCATCGCCGAGCACCTCGACGTGCTCGCAGGCTAGGCCTGCCTCGATACCGCGCTTGACGCTATCGGGAGTCACCATCTAGGTTCTGAGCCGGTAGCCCGATTTGAGCAGCAAGAAGCACACCGACGCCACCGCGGCGAACGCCACCGCCACCACGGCCAGGCTGATCCCGGGCGCGACGTCCGAGGCGGCGAAGAAGCCATAGCGAAAGCCGTCGATCATGTAGAAGAAGGGGTTGGCGTGCGAAAGCTCGCGCCAGAAGCCGGGCAGAGAGTGGATCGAGTAGAACACGCCCGAGAGCATGGTGAAGGGCAGGATGACGAAGTTCTGGAAGGCGGCGAGC
>DATADT010000160.1:0-1741 GCA_036258355.1 Burkholderiales bacterium | reverse complement strand
CGCGTGTTCAAGCCGGGGAAGGAGCGTCGCGTGGTGCTCGCCACCAACGTCGCCGAGACTTCGCTCACCGTGCCGCGCATCCGCTACGTCGTCGACACCGGCGATGCGCGCGTCAAGCGCTACAGCTACCGCAACAAGGTGGAGATGCTGCGCGTCGAGCCGATCTCGCAGGCCGCAGCGCAGCAGCGCGCCGGCCGCTGCGGCCGCGTCGCCGACGGCGTGTGCATCCGGCTCTACTCGGAAGAGGACTTCGCGAAACGCCCGGCGTTCACCGACCCGGAGCTGCTGCGCTCCTCGCTCGCTTCGGTGATCCTGCGGGCGAAAAGCATAGGGCTGGGCGAAGTCGAGACCTTCCCGTTCCTCGATCCGCCCAGTCCGCGCGCGATTGCCGATGGATACGACCTGCTGACCGAACTGGGCGCGGTAGACGAATCGAGAGAACTAACAAGCATCGGATCCGAGCTGGCCCGGCTGCCGCTTGATCCCCGGGTGGCGCGCATGCTGGTCGCGGCGCGCGAGGAAGGCTGCCTCGCGCAACTGCGCATCATCGCGGCGGCGCTCTCGGTGCAGGACCCGCGCGAGCGGCCGCTCGAGCGCGCTGCGGCGGCCGACGAGCGCCACGCGCGCTTTGCCGACGAGCAGTCGGATTTCCTCGCGTACCTCAAGCTCTGGAAGCTGCAGGAAGAGCCCGGCTTGCGGCGGCTGTGCCGCGAGAACTTCCTGTCCTACCCGCGCATGCGCGAGTGGCGCGACGTGCACGCCCAGCTCGAGCAAACCCTGGAGTGGGCCGAGTCCTCCGTCCGGCCCGAAAAACCCGAGGGCTACCGCGTCATCCACCGCGCGCTGCTCGCCGGGCTGCTCGGTAATGTCGGCATGAGAGACGAGGAGGGCGCGTATAGCGGCGCGCGGGGCATCAAGTTCTGGGTGCATCCGGGCTCGTGGACGAAGAAGCCCGGCAAATGGATCGTCGCCGCGGAGCTGGTCGAGACCACGCGCCTCTTCGCGCGCACCGTGGCTTCGATCGAGCCGCGCTGGCTCGAGGAGATCGGCGCGCACCTCATCAAGCGCAGGCTGAGCGACCCGCACTGGGAAAAGGACCGCGGCGAAGTCGTGGCGCTCGAGCGCGGCACGCTGTACGGTCTTCCGGTGTACGTGAACCGCCGCGTGCCGTTCGCGCCGCACGACTCCGATCTCGCGCGCCACATCTTCATCCGCTCGGCGCTGGTGGAAGGCGACTTCGACACGCGCGCGCAGTTCTTCGCGCACAACCGGCGCCTGGTCGCCGAGATCGAGCGCCTCGAGCACAAGTCGCGGCGCCCGGACATCCTGGTCGACGACGAGCTGATCCACGCCTTCTACGACGAGCGCCTCCCGAAGGACGCACACGGGGCAGCGTCGTTCGAGCGCTGGCGCCGCCACGCCGAGGCGGCGCGGCCGCGCCTGCTGCACCTTTCGCGCGAAGACCTGATGCGCCACGAGGCGGCCGGCATCACGACGCAGAACTTCCCGCCGGCGCTTGAGCTCGGCCCCAACCGCTACCCGCTCGAGTACCACTTCGAGCCCGGCTCGCCGCGCGACGGCGTGACGCTCAACGTGCCGCTCGCACTCCTCAACCAGGTCCCGGCGGCGCGCACCGAGTGGCTGGTGCCCGGCCTGCTCAAGGAGAAGGTGAAGGCGCTCGCCAAGTCGATCCCGCAGCGCCTGCGGCACAAGCTCGGCTCGCTGGAGGATTTCGCCGCCG
>DATADT010000159.1:0-3534 GCA_036258355.1 Burkholderiales bacterium | reverse complement strand
AGTGGCGCTGACCGCAAAGCCGGGCGACGTGATCATCCTGCCGGCGGGAACGCGTCACAAGAAGCTCTCTTCGCGCGGCGCGCTCGGCATCGTAGGCGCGTATCCCGAAGGCAGCGACCCGGACACCTGCCGGGGATCTTCTAAGGTGCGCGACGTGCCGCTGCCGGCCTGCGACCCGGTCTACGGGCTGGGCGGGCTGCTCTTTACTTACTGGCCTCCTCCAGGCGATCGGTAGCAGGCGGCGGCGTGCGCGAGAGCGCCGCGATTTCGGCGCGCAGCGCCGGCGTCATGTCGATCTTCACCGAGTCGAGCGAGGCGCGCAGCTGCTCCACGCTGCGCGCGCCAATGATCGGCGCGGTGACCGCGGGATGGGCGCCGACCCAAGCCACGGCCGCGCTCATGGGATGCAGATTTCGCTCACGACAGAAACCGGCGAACCTGGCCGCCGTCTCATGCACCCATTCCTCGCCATAGCGCACTTGGTACATCTTGTTGGTGGTCAGTCGGCCGGTCTGGTTTTCGGAATACTTGCCCGAGAGCAACCCGCCGGCGGCGGGGCTGTAGGGGAACACCGAAAGCCCGTTCGCGGCTGCCATGGGAAGCAGCTCGACCTCAGCCTGGCGCTTGACCAGGTTGTACATCGGCTGGATCGCCTGCAGCCGCGCCCAGCCGGCGCGCTCCTGTGCGCCGAGCGCGGCCTGCGTCTGCCAGGCGGCGAAATTGCTGACCGCCGGGTAGAGCACCTTGCCGGCGCGCACCAGGTCTTCCAGCGCGCGCATCTGCTCATCGAGCGGCGTGAGCGCGTCGTAATGGTGCAGGAAGAGGATCTCGACGCGGTCGGTGCCCAGGCGCTTGAGGCTCGCCTCGAGCGCGCGGCTGACATGGCGGCGCGACGATCCGCGCGCGTTGACGTCCGGCCCGGTCGCGTTAGAGCACTTGGTGGCGATCACCAGGCTCTCGCGCTCGCCGCGCATGAGCTCGCCGAGGATCTCCTCCGAGCGTCCCTTGTTGTACTGGTCCGCGGTATCGAAAAAGTTGATTCCCGCATCGCGGCAAGCGCGGTACATGCGCGCCGCCTCCTGGGGATCGGCATCGCCGCCGAAAGACATGGTGCCGAAGCAAAGCTGCGACACCTGGACTCCGGTCCGCCCGAGCACCCGGTACTTCATCGGCAAAGTCTACCTTGACCGCAGTCAAGAAGGCCGCGCGCGCCCCTAACCGATAATACGTCCTCGGCATGAAAACCAAAGTCCGCCCGATTCTCAAGGGCCGCGCCGTCGACCCGAAGGCCCTGCAGGAAGTGCAGGCATTGCTCGCCGACGCCCCGCGCCGACGCGACTTGCTGATCGAGCATCTGCACCGCATCAACGACCGCTACGGCTACCTTAGCGCCGCTCATCTCGCGGCGCTTGCCGAGGAGATGGGCCTTGCGCTCACCGAGGTCTACGAGGTGGCGACGTTCTATCACCATTTCGAAGTCGTGAAGGAAGGCGAGCGCGCGCCCGCTGCGCTGACCGTGCGGGTGTGCGACTCGATCGCGTGCGAGCTCGCCGGCGCGCACGAGCTCCTGAAGGGACTGAAATTCGGAAGCCAAGTGCGTGTCATTCCCGCGCCGTGCGTCGGACGCTGCGAAGTCGCGCCCTGCGTCGTGGTGCACCAGAATCCGGTCGGCAACGCGACTCTGGATTCGGTGAGACGCGCGGTCGAGCGCAGGCAATTTTCTTGTCCGGAAACCGCGTACATCGACTACGCGCAGTACCGCAAGTCCGGCGGCTACAAGTTGATCGCGGACTGCCTCGCCGGAAAGCGCACGCGCGAAGAGCTCACCAAGATCATGGAGGACTCCGGGCTGCGCGGACTCGGCGGCGCCGGCTTCCCGGCGGGGCGCAAATGGCGCCTGGTCGCCGCGGAGTCCGAGCCGCGCGTCATGGCGCTGAACATCGACGAGGGCGAGCCGGGCACGTTCAAGGACCGCGTCTACCTCGAGCGCGACCCGCACCGTTTCATCGAGGGCATGCTGATCGCCGCCTGGGTCGTGCAGGCCGGCGGCTGCTACGTCTATCTGCGCGACGAGTACCACGGCTGCCGCGCGATCCTCGAGCGCGAACTCGCGCGGCTCAAGGCCGACCCGCCGTGCGCGCTGCCGCCGATCGATCTGCGCCGCGGCGCCGGTGCCTACATCTGCGGCGAGGAGTCGGCGATGATCGAATCGATCGAGGGCAAGCGCGGGATGCCGCGCCTGCGCCCGCCCTACGTTGCGCAGGTGGGCCTGTTCAACCGGCCCACGCTCGAGCACAACATGGAAACCCTGCACTGGGTGCGCGACATCCTCGAGCGCGGTCCGGAGTGGTTCTCCTCGCAGGGGCGCAACGGCCGCAAGGGGTTGCGCTCGTTTTCGGTGAGCGGCCGCGTGAAGAAGCCCGGCGTGCATCTCGCGCCCGCCGGCATCACGGTGAAGGAATTGATCGCCGAGTATTGCGGCGGGATGCTGGAGGGCCACAGCTTCTACGCGTATCTGCCCGGCGGCGCATCGGGCGGAATCCTGCCGGCGACGATGGGCGACATTCCACTCGACTTCGACACCCTCAACCAGTACGGCTGCTTCATCGGCTCCGCGGCGATCGTGATCTTCTCCGACCGCGATCGCGCCGCGGCGGCCGCGAGAAACCTCATCAAGTTCTTCTCCGAGGAATCCTGCGGCCAGTGCACGCCCTGCAGAGTGGGAACGGCGAAGGCGCTGAAGCTGATCGAGAAGGCGAAGTGGGACCAGCCGCTGCTGAAGGAGCTCTCGCAGGCGATGATGGACGCATCCATATGCGGGCTGGGACAGGCTGCCCCCAACCCGGTGCTCTCTGTGATGAGATACTTCCCTCAAGAGATTGCATGATGGCCCGAGGTGCGCGATGGACCGCCTGAGCACGGCGCAGACCGCGACGGTGCCCATCGAGTTCAAGCTGAACGGCCGGAGCGTGGTCGGCCGCTCCGACGAAACGATCATCCAGACCGCCGAGCGTTACGGCATCGACATCCCGCACCTGTGCTACAAGGAGGGCCTGCGCCCCGACGGCAACTGCCGCGCCTGCGTCGTCGAGATCAAGGGCGAGCGCGTGCTCGCGCCCTCCTGCTGCCGCACGCCCAGGGCCGGGATGGAAGTCACCACCGACAGCGCGCGCGCGCTCGCGAGCCAGAAGATGGTGGTGGAGCTGCTGCTCTCCGACGTTCCCGAGAAGTCCTACACACTCCACTCCGAGCTCGATCACTGGGCGAAGGCGCTCGAGGTCGGCAAGCCCAGGTTCGAAGCGCGCCACCAGCCGAAGGCCGATCTCTCCCACTCGGCGATCGCGGTCAACCTCGACGCCTGCATCCAGTGCACGCGCTGCGTCAGAGCCTGCCGCGAGGAGCAGGTCAACGACGTCATCGGCTACGCCTGGCGCGGCGAGCACTCGAAGATCGTGTTCGACTTCGACGACCCGATGGGCGAGTCCACCTGCGTCGCCTGCGGCGAGTGCGTGCAGGCCTGCCCCACCGGCGCCC
>DATADT010000158.1:0-9509 GCA_036258355.1 Burkholderiales bacterium | reverse complement strand
TTCCGTGGCGGGAAGCCATCTGCCGATAGTAATGCAGCACCCCGCGCGGCATGATGAGCTGGTCGTTCATTCCGACGAAAGTGAGCAGCTTCCCTCCGCTGCGCCGGAACACATCAAGATCGCCGAAGGTGTCGGTCACATCGGCGATATTGCGCGAGCCATCCTCCGCCACTTGCGCATACCCGTCGGTGGAAACGGTCATCCAGTCGAAGTTGGGGTCGTGCTCGTTCCAGTGGAACTGCGTGACGCCGAGCGCGAACGGGTTTGTGCCGTTGAGGGCGGGAAGACTCGTGCCACGGTCGAGGCCGAACCAGATCTTGTTGCCATGCGCGTTCCTCGGCCCGTCCCAGATCCGGTCGATGGCGTCGGCCTCCTGGAGCGTCAGGCAGTCCGTCGCGGGAGCGGTCGGCTCGCCGCAGACGTTCGCCCGTGCGCTGAAGGTGCAGGTGCGCGGGTCGTCGATGATGCCGTCGGGGACGCCGTCGGCCGCGTCGCAGGCCGCGATGGCTGAGGCCGTGGCCTGGTTCAGCTTGGCCGTCGGGATCGGGCCGCCGAGGAGATCGCGCATCACGATCTGGCCCCACATCTGCGCGGTCTGGAAGCGCGTCCAGTAGATCGCCGGCGCATTGGCGAGAATCCCGTCCAGCTCCTTGCCCAGTTCCTGGGCGAGCAGATAGCCTTGCCGCCCGCCGGTCGAGCAGCCATTCCAGTAGTTGTAGGCGGGCTTGATCGCGTAATAGGTCTTCGCGACCGACTTCGAGAAGAGCACCTGCTGCTTGATCCCGTTGCGGATGAAGTCGTTGATGAACTGCAGGTTGTAGGTGCCGTCCAAGTTCACGCCGGGCTCGCAGTTGCCGCCAGCATGGCCGGTATCGTTGCCGGAACCCACGTAGCCCGCGTTCACCGGACTGAGGACGTTCAGGTTCCCGGCGCAGCCGCCGCCGCCGATCCCTTGCGTCCTACCGTTCCAGGCACCCTGCACGCCGCCCGTGCCGCCGTCGAGCACGTTGAGCGGCAAGCCGACACGGATATTGATGTTCTGGTCGGGATTCTCGCCGTACAGGATGTTCGCCTCGCAGTACGAGACGTTTGGTCCGCTCGCCGGAATGACCTGACTGTTCACCGATTTGACGCCCGGAGCACCGAGCAGGCCGTTGCCGGGATCGGTGGCGAGTTCGGCGCAGCTCACCGGCTCCGGCGGCTGACCGTGTTTGCTGCCCTGCGCATAGGCTGCAGGCGCAAGCAAAGCGAAGCCGGCCAGCCCAGCGGTCAGCGAGATAAGGCGCATGGATGCGGGACGCATAAGACCCTCCTCTGTTGTCAATTGCCCCGGTAGGCTGGTCACAGGCGCCCCTCTCCAAGGCGCTTTGCGTGGTGACCCGCGAAAGTCTGGCGCGACGGGCGGCGCCGTTTCAATCCGGGCGCTGCGAATGAGGCTTATTTGATTTCCGAATAGCGCGCCCTAGCGCCACTCGTCGGTCGCGTCGTTGAAAAGCTCGGCGACCCGTCTGCGCAGCCACTGGTTGCGCGCGTCGTGGTGGAACTTGCGGTGCCAATGCTGCTTGACGTCGAACCCTGCGATTTCGAACGGTGGCATGGCCACCGCGAATTGCTGCGGCGCGAGGCGGCCGAAATACAGCGCGAGCGCGTGCGGCACCGTCGCCATGAGGTCGGAGCGCGACACGATGATCGGGATGCTGAGGAAGTGCGGCGTATGCAGGGCGATCTTGCGGCGGATCCTCCTTCGCTCGAGCAGCTTCTCGAACAACTCGTGGCTGCGGCCCTCGGCATGCACTACCGCGTGCTCGATTTCGAGAAACGCCTTGAGCGACAGGCGCTTGGCGTACCGCGGGTGGCCGGTACGCATCAGGCAAGCAAAGCGATGGGTGAAAAGCCGCTGTTGGAAGAAGTTGTTCTGCACTAGATCCGGAAAGTAGCCCACCGCGAGGTCGATCTCCCCCTTCTCCAGGCCGCGCGCGATCTGCTCCGGCGGCATCGACACCGAGCGGATCGTGCAGTGCGGCGCCTCGGCGCGCAGCCGCTCGATGAGCCGCGGCAGAAACACCATCTCGCCGACATCGGACAGCGCAAAGGTGAACGCGCGCGTGCTGCGCGCCGCGTCGAACGTCGTCCCGGAAAGCAGGTCCTCCTGCAGCCGGTTCACCAGCGGGCGCGACGCCTTGATGAGGGCGTGAGCGCGCGGCGTAGGCGCCACGCCGTGCGCCGACCGGATGAAGAGCGGATCGTTGAAGTGCGCGCGGAGCTTCCGCAGCGCCATGCTCACCGCGGGCTGGCTCATGCCGAGAGTCTTGGCGGCGCCGCTCACGCTGCGCGCGTCGTAGAGCGCGAAGGCGATCGGCAGCAGGTTCAGGTTCAATCGATCCACGGTGCTTCTGCGATCGTTCGGTCAAGCGTAGCCTAGCTGCGGCCGGCACGGTCAAGTTCGCCGGAGGCTGCGCGCCTGGAAAGTCGAGAATCGGTCCCCCTGCGTCCCTGTCGCCCCGTGACGTGGGAGGTGTAGAGTGCCTGCTCGAAATCGTACGTAGTTTCAACGGGAGAAGGAGGAAACATGCAAGTCCGCTTTCGGGACGCGACGCTCGCCGCTGCCGTCCTGTGCCTCGGCGCGTCTGTCGCCCATGGACGAGGCGACGACTGCGACGGCAAAGAGTCGCTGCGGCTGGTTAACGGCCGCATCCACACCATGGACGCGAAGGACTCGGTGGTCCACGACGTCCTCATCCGCAACGGCCGCTTCGCCGCCGTCGGCCACGACGGCCACGGCGGCCACGACCCTTGCACCCGGGTGATCAACCTGCGCGGGCGCACCGTGGTCCCGGGCATCATCGACAACCACAACCACATCGTGCTGCTCGGCCTGCGGCCGGGCCACGATACGCGCATCGAGAACGCGCGCTCGATCGCCGAAGTGCTCGGCACCTTCGCCGCGCGCGCGAGAGAGATCCCCGCAGGGCAGTGGCTCACGGCGCTCGGCGGCTTCAACATCAATCAGTTCACGCCGCCGCCGGCGGCAGCGCGCATGCCGACGCTGCAGGAGCTCGACAGCGTCACGCCGAACCACCCGGTTCTCCTCATGCAGGGCTTCAACGGCCCGACGGTGACGAACTCGCTCGGCAAGAGCTTTTTCCAGGGTCTCGGCATCACCGTGGACGATGCGACCGGCGCCATCGAGATGGGCCCGCAATCCACGCGCGCCCTGAACGCGCTGCGCGCCCCGCAGACCTTCGACGAGCAGAAGCGCGGCCTCGGCTACGCGATGACCTACGCCGCGGAAGTCGGGGTCACGACGCACCTGGACCAGGGCGGTTTCCACTATTCTGGTCGTCCCATCGACAGCAACAACGACGTGGACGCGCTTGCCCACTTCCACCCTTACCGCGCGCATGACTCGCTGCGCGCGCTGTACCACGAGCGCAAGCTCATCAACCGCATCTGGATCAACTTCCTGCACATGGAGGAAGACCTCGCCACGCCGGAGCTGCGCGCACGGCTGCTCAACGCCTTCAACGACTTCGGCGACGATATGGTGCGCGTGCTCGGCATCGGTGAGTTCACCGCGGGGAACCCCTTCGTCCCAGGCAGCCAGATCTGGTTCAACGGCACGCGCCTCGTCGCCCAGGCGCGCTGGCGAAACGAGAATCACTCGCTCGGCTTTCCGGTCGGCGGCATTCCGGACTGGAAGGTGATCATCGACGGCTGGCAGACGGTGCACGACGAGACCGCCGCCATCCCGGGGCTGGCGGACGGCATCACCAACCTGCGCTGGGTGCTCGCGCACGTCCCGTTCATCGACGCCGAGTACCTCGAGCGGCTGAAGGGACTGGGCGGCGGCATCAGCCTGGTCGGCGGCTGGCGCTATATCTCGGGGGGCGCTGCCACCAACGGTCCGCCGTTCCGGCTCATCATCGACAGCGGCATCCGCGCTGGGATGAGCTCGGACGGCATGCAGATCTCGCCGATGAATCCGTGGCTCGGCATGTACTACGCGGTCACCGGCAGGAACGCGCGTGGCGACCTGATCAACCCGGGACAGCTCACCACGCGCAAGGAGATCCTGCGGCTCTACACCGCTGCCAACGACTGGTTCCTGAACCTCGACGGCAAGATCGGCACGATCGAGGAAGGCAGCTTCGGCGACCTCATCGTCCTCTCGGACGATTACTTCGACCCGAAGAAGGTGAGCGACGAGCAGATCAAAGACATCTACTCAGTGCTCACCATCGTCAATGGCAAAGTGGTGCACGACAACCTGGACGGGCGCAAGCCGATGTACTGGAACCGCGACTTCCGCCGCCGCCTCGGACTCAATTAGCGAGCGTGTACTGTAGAAGCACCAGGTCGATGCCGCCGTTCGGCTGCTTGATGCCGGCGTTGGAGAGGTGCTGGATCGCGACGCCGAGGGTGTGGTTCTTCGCGAGGCGCAGTCCTGCGCCGATGTGCGAGCCGAACTCGAACGCCGAGGGCAGGCGGTTGTCGTCGTTGTTGATGGTCTTGCTGAGAAGATAGCCGCCGAAGCCCGCCTCCCAGTAGCCCCAGGTCTTGTCGCCGCGCCATATCGCGCTCACGTTCAGGTCGAAGCGCCGCGTCGTGCCGCGGACGTCCGGCACGTGCCAGGAGCTCGCGCCGAACTGCGCGTGCGAGGGCTTCCACCACGCGCCGTTTTCCTTCAAGGGGTGCCGGTAGGCCAGCCGGACGATATCCGTATCCGCGGACTCGGTGCCCCGGCCGAACGCTGCGATCCACTGCGGGTCGGCGGCCGCGGCCGGCCGGCAGACGAGGAGAACGGATGCCAGGACAACAGCGCGCGCCATAGGGCAAGCGTAGCGCGCGCGTTATCGCTGATTCGTTTCGCCTGCGAGCGGCTTTTGTTACAGCTGAAAAAGATTTTCGCTATGCCTGCCGCTTCGCGAGCAGCGCCCGCCCGCCGTGCGCCACCGAGTAGCTGATCACCGTGAGGATCGTCGGGCTTGGAATGACGAGCAGCACCGCCGAGGAGGCGGCGAAGGCGAGCCATGTCTCAAGGGACACGTGAGCGAGGATAGCGCGGCGGACAGCAGGGCGGCGGCTCAGATTTGAGGTGAATCAAGCGGCCCGCGCCGTGCGGTGCTAGCGTTCTTGGATGAAACGAGACCCACAGTATGCCGCGCTCGTGCGTGAGCTGGCGAGCTTGGGGCGCGCCGATCTCGCGCTCGTCGGCGGCAAGAACGCCTCGCTCGGCGAGATGATCGCAAACCTGGCGCAGGCCGGGGTCCGGGTGCCCGGGGGCTTCGCCACCACCGCCGACGCGTATTGGCAGTTCCTCGCCCACAACGGCCTCACCGAGCGCATCGCGGCGCAACTCGCCGAACTCGCCGCAGACGCGCACAACCTTGCCGCCGTAGGCCGCGCGGTGCGCGAGATGATCCTCGCGGCGGAATTTCCGCGCGAGCTTGCCGCGGCCATCGAGGAGGGATATCGGGCGATGGAGCGCCCGCCGGTCGCGGTGCGCAGCAGCGCAACGGCCGAGGATCTGCCCGAGGCGAGCTTCGCCGGGCAGCTCGAAACCTTCCTTAACGTGCTCGGCGACGAAGCCTTGCTCGCCGCCTGCAAGCGCTGCTATGCGTCGCTCTTCACCGACCGCGCGATCGTCTACCGGCGCAATCATGGCTTCGACCACATGAAGGTCGCGCTCTCGATCGGAGTGCAGCGCATGGTGCGCGCCGACAGCGCAGGCTCGGGCGTCATGTTCTCCATAGACACCGAGACCGGCTTTCCGCGCACGGTGCTGATCGACGCCGCCTGGGGGCTTGGCGAAACCGTGGTGCAGGGCATGGTGGAGCCCGACGAGTACCACGTGTTCAAGCCGTTGCTCGACGACCCGAAGCTCGTGCCGATCGTCGGCAAGACGCGCGGCGCCAAGGCACGCAAGATGATCGTGGGCAAGATCGTCGATACCACGAGGAAGGAGCGCGAAAGCTTCGTGCTTGCCGACGACGAGGTGCTGCAGCTCGCGCGCTGGGCCTGCGCGATCGAGCGGCATTACGGCCGGCCGATGGACATGGAATGGGCCAAGGACGGGGTCAGCGGCGAGCTTTTCATCGTGCAGGCGCGCCCGGAAACCGTCGAGTCGCGCAAGAGCGCCGCGAATCTGCGCTCCTACCATCTCGGCAAGCCGGGCCGACGCCTCGGCTCCGGACTCGCCATCGGCACGTCGATCGCGGCCGGCAAGGTGTGCCGCCTTCAAAGCCCCGAGGACATCGAGCGCTTCGAGGAAGGGGCGGTGCTGGTGACGCGCATGACTGATCCCGACTGGGTGCCGATCATGAAGAAGGCGGCCGCGATCGTGACCGATCACGGCGGGCGCACGAGCCACGCCGCCATCGTGAGCCGCGAGCTCGGCCTCACAGCGCTGGTGGGCTGCGGCAACGCCTGCGAGGTCCTGGCCGACGGCATGGAAGTCACCGTGTCCTGCGCCGAGGGCGAAGAAGGGCACGTGTACGAAGGGCGCGCGCAATTCAGCGTCGAGGACATCGACCTCGGCGCGATTCCGCCGACGCGCACGCGCGTCATGATCAACCAGGCGGAGCCGGCAGCCGCGTTCCGGTGGTGGCGGCTTCCCACCGAGGGCGTGGGGCTTGCGCGCATGGAGTTCATCGTCAGCAACCTGATCCGCATCCACCCGATGGCGCTCGTGCGCTTCGACGCGCTGAAGGACGCCAGGGCGCGCAAGGAGATCGAGCGCCTCACCCGCGGCTACGCCGACAAGACGGAGTACTTCGTCGACATGCTCGCGCGCGGCCTGGCGCGCATCGCCGCCGCGCACTACCCCAAGCCCGTGATCGTGCGCGCGAGCGACTTCAAGACCAACGAGTACGCGCGCCTGATCGGCGGCGCCGCCTTCGAGCCGGAGGAGGAGAACCCGATGCTCGGCTGGCGCGGCGCAAGCCGCTACTACAGCGCGGGCTACCGCGAAGGCTTCGCGCTCGAGTGCCGTGCGCTCAAGCGCGCGCGCGAGACGCTCGGCCTCGCCAATATCATCGTGATGATTCCCTTCTGCCGCACGCCCGAGGAAGGCGACCGGGTGCTCGCCGAGATGGCGCGCCATGGCCTCGAGCGCGGCGTGAACGGACTGCAGGTGTACGTGATGTGCGAGATCCCGGCGAACGTCATCCTGGCGGAGCAGTTCGCCGCGCGCTTCGACGGCTTTTCCATCGGCTCGAACGATCTCACCCAGCTCGTGCTCGGCGTGGACCGCGACAGCGACCTGCTCAGCGCGCTCTTCGACGAGCGTAATCCGGCAGTGAAGCACAGCATCGCCGAGCTCCTCGCCAAGGCGAGGAAGACCGGCACCAAGCCGGGCCTGTGCGGCCAGGCGCCCAGCACGCACCCGGAGTTCGCCGCGTTTCTGGTGGAGCACGGCATCGATTCCATCTCGGTGTCGCCGGACAGCTTTCCCGCGGTCAAGCGAGTCGTGGCGCGCGCCGAGCTCAGCCGATCTGATGTACCGCCCGGCCCAGCATCTCCGGGGTGATGAGCGTCACATTCGTCGAGGTGGACGAGCAGGTCGGCGGGGTCCTCGTAGACGCGGATCGCGCCCGGGTGCGTGTGGCCGCAATTCGTTGCACTCTCAGGATCGGTGCCAGCGCGACCGCGTCTGCCAATCGCCGAATTCGCCCGCCGGCATCGGCTCGCTCACCCAATAGCCCTGCACCACGTCGCACCCGATCGCGGCAATGCGGTCCCAGGTCGCTTGGTCCTCGACACCCTCGGCGACGACTTCAAGCTTGAGCGCGTGGGCGAGCTCGGTGATGGAGCGCACGATCGCAGCGGATTGCTCGCTAGCCGTCACCGCGGAAATGAAGGACCGATCGATCTTGATGCCGTCCACGGGCAGCTTCTGCAGATAGCTCAATGAAGAATATCCCGTGCCGAAGTCGTCGATCAGCAGCCTGACACACAGGGACTTGAGCCTCGACAGCGTCTCGAGCGCACCCGCTGGATCCTGCATCAACGCGCTTTCCGTGAGCTCGAACTGGATGTCATCGGTTTCGCTGCCCCACGTGGCGAAGCAGCCCTTGATGCGCTCGATCAGCTTCGGATGGCGCAGATCGACGGTCGACAGGTTGACCGCGAGCGGGCTTTTGATGCCCGCCCGGCGCCAGGCATAAGCCTGGCGAAACGCGGCGTCCAGCACCCACTGCGTGAGCGGCGAGATCAGGCTGGCGCTCTCGGCGAGCTTCACGAATTCGCCGGGTCCGATGAGGCCCTCGCTCGGATGACGCCAGCGCACGAGCGCCTCCGCGCCGCACACCGCCGCGCTGGGAACGTGCACCTTGGGCTGGCAATAGAGCAGCAGTTCGTCATTTTCGATCGCGCGTCTGAATCCGCCCATCAGGGACACGACGCGCGCGATTTCCTTGTCGAGTTGACTGGTGTAGAGGACGAACTCTTCGCCGCGCTGCTCGGCGTGTAACAGTGCCATGTTGCCGGCCCGGATCAGGGCGTCCGCATCCGCGCCATGCCCGGGAAAAAGCGCGATGCCGATCCTGATCCGCAGTTCGACCAGCAAACCCGACAGATCGATAGGCGAGGCGAGCGCGCCGAGAAGCACCTTAGCGATCGTGGTCGCACGCTCGGCCGTCGCTGCAGGCAGCACGACCGCAAAGTCGTCCGCGTCCATGCGCGCGACGATATCCGCGGATAGCAACTCGCCGGTGACTCGCCTCGCAACTTCCTGAACTAGCTTGTCGCCTTCGCGATAGCCCAACATCTGCTTGATTTCGTGGAGGTGACCGATACTCAGCATCAACAGCGCCAACGGCCTGTTTTCCCGGCTGCAATTGGCGATCGCCTGAGCGAGAAGCTCGCGCAGCGACACGCGGTTCGGCAGGCGCGTCAGCGCGTCGTCATCGGGCATGACGACATTTTGCGGTATTGGCATTCGGTAGCCAGTGTATGTGGTTCGTGAGAACCGCGCCGGGCTGATTATTCAGTGCTCCAGCGCGTAGGTTCCTGGCGCGCCCGCGGCGAGCCGTCACACCATCGCGCACCGCAGCTCGCCCTTGACGTGGATCAACCCGCGATGCCTCGCGCCGTGCGAAGAATCGCCGGTGAACGATAGAGATCGCATCGGGCGCTTTGGCGCCCGCGCGCAGTTATCGGTCGAAACGGGCAAGCCCGCACCGCTGGGGTCGACGCTCTCTCCCGAGGGGGTCAACTTCAGCATCTACTCGAAGAGCTGCACGCACATGGAGCTCCTGTTTTTCGACCGCGCGGACGACGCCGGGCCGAGCGCCGTCGTCGCGCTCGACGCCGCGAGGCACCGGACGTACCACTACTGGCACGCTTTCGTGCCCGGCCTGCGCGCCGGCCAGATCTACGGCTACCGCGCGCACGGGCCCCTCGATCCCAAGCGGGGCCTGCGCTTCGACGCGGCGAAGGTGCTGTTCGATCCCTACGGCAAGGCCATGGCGGTGCCGCAGGGCTACAGCCGGCGCGCGGCCTCGGGGCCG
>DATADT010000157.1:0-2060 GCA_036258355.1 Burkholderiales bacterium | reverse complement strand
GGCCTGCAGTGCGGCTTCTGCACCCCCGGCATGGTGATGAACGCGCTCGACTTCGCGAAAAGCCATCCCAACCCTACCGAGCAGGAAGTGCGCGAAGCCCTCGAGGGCAACCTCTGCCGCTGCACCGGCTACCACAACATCGTCAAGAGCATCATCGCAGGCGCGCGCGCCATGGGAGGCAAGATATGAACGCCCCACTGATCGGCGCGCGCGTCCAGCGCAAAGAGGACTACCGCTTCCTCACCGGAACCGGTCAGTACACCGACGATGTCGCGCTTCCCCATCAAGCCTACGCCGCATTCGTACGCTCGCCTCACGCCCACGCAAAGATCAAGAAAATCTCATCTGAAAACGCAAGAAAGTCCCCGGGTGTTCTTGCGGTGTACACCGGCGAAGACCTCGCCGCGGCCAAGGTCGGCGGCCTGCCGTGCGGCTGGCTGATCACCGACGTCAACGGCAAGCCGATGAAGGAGCCGCCCTACCCGCCGCTCGCGCAGGGCAAGGTGCGCCACGTCGGCGAGCGCGTCGCCTGCGTGATCGCCGAAACGCTCGAACAGGCGCGCGACGCCGCAGAGAAGGTACAGGTCGACTACGAAGAGCTCCCCGCCGTAATCAATCTCACCAAGGCGAGGACCGGCAATCCGATCCACGAGATCGCCCCGGACAACACCTGCTACGTCTGGGCGCTCGGCGACAAAGCCGCTGTCGATGCTGCTTTTGCAAAAGCAGCCCATGTGACGAAGCTCGACTTCTGGAACAACCGCCTGGTGCCGAACGCGATCGAGCCGCGCGCGGCGAACGCCGTGTACTCGCGCGCCGACGACGGCTACACGCTCTACGTCGCGAGCCAGAACCCGCACGTCGAGCGGCTGCTGATGACCGCGTTCGTGCTCGGCCTGCCCGAGAGCAAGGTGCGCGTCGTCTCGCCGGACGTCGGCGGCGGCTTCGGCTCCAAGATCTACCTCTATGGCGAGGACGTGGTGGTCACCTGGGCGGCAAGACAGTTGAACCGCCCGGTGAAGTGGACCGCCGAGCGCTCGGAGTCCTACGTGTCCGACGCGCACGGCCGCGACCACCTCACCACCGCCGAGCTCGCGCTCGGAAGCGACGGCAAGTTCCTCGCGATGCGGGTGCGCACCACGGCCAACCTGGGCGCGTACCTCTCCACGTTCGCCTCGTGCATCCCGACCATCCTGTACGCGACGCTGCTCGCCGGGCAGTACACCACGCCGGTCATCTACTGCGAGGTCACGGCGGTGTTCACCAACACCACGCCGGTCGACGCCTATCGCGGCGCCGGCCGCCCGGAAGCGACCTACGTGGTCGAGCGCCTGGTCGAGACCGCGGCGCGCGAGATGAAGATCGACCCGGTCGAGATCCGCAAGCGCAACTTCATCCGCGAGTTCCCCTACCAGACGCCGGTCGCGCTTTGCTACGACACCGGAAACTACCAAGCGACCCTGGACGCGGCTTTGAAGTTGGCCGATGTACAGAATTACCCGGCCAGGAAAGCGCAATCCGCCAAGAACGGAAAACTGCGCGGCATCGGCTACGCTTGCTACATCGAAGCCTGCGGCATCGCGCCCTCCAACGTCGCGGGCTCGCTCGGCGCGCGCGCGGGCCTGTTCGAGGCGGGCGAGATCCGCGTGCATCCGACCGGCACCGTGACGGTATTTACCGGCTCGCATTCGCACGGCCAGGGGCACGAGACGAGCTTCGCGCAGGTGGTCGCCGACCGGCTCGGGCTGCCGATCGAGGCGGTCGAGGTGGTGCACGGCGACACGTCCAAGATCCTCTTCGGCATGGGCACCTACGGCTCGCGCTCGATCGCCGTGGGCGGCACCGCGATCGTCAAGGCGCTCGACAAGATCGTGGCGAAGGGCAGGAAGATCGCCGCGCACCTGCTGGAGGCGTCCGAATCGGACATCGAGTACGACCGCGGCCAGTTCAAGGTCGCGGGCACCGACCGAAGCAAGACCTTCGGCGAAGTGGCGTTCGCGGCCTATGTGCCGCACAACTACCCGCTCGACAAGCTCGAGCCCGGGCTGAACGAGAACGCG
>DATADT010000156.1:0-6076 GCA_036258355.1 Burkholderiales bacterium | reverse complement strand
GCCGCCGATGCCCGAGAACACGCCGAGGTACTGCTTGCCCTTGTGCTCGTAGGTGAAGACGTTGCCGATGATGCCCGAGGGCGTCTTGAACTTGTAGAGCTCCTTGGTGATGTCGTCGGCATCGACGCACTTCACGAACCCTTCGAGCGTGCCGTAGCAGGCAACGCCGCCGGCGGTGACGAGCGCGCCGCTCCACACCGAGAATTTCTCGGGCTTCGACTTGACGATCTTCCCGGCGCCCGCGTCCCAGACGATGAAGTTGCCCATGCCGCCGTGGCTGTTCGGCGCCGGGTACATCGACAACGTGGCGCCGACATACGGCTGGCCCGCCGTGTACTCGACCTTGAACGGCTCGTAGTCCATGCACACGTGGTTGGTCGGCACGTAGAACAGCTTGTTCACCGGGTTGTAGGCAGCGGGCTGCTGATCCTTGGTGCCGAGCGCCGCCGGGCAAATGCCCTTGGTGTTCACGTCCTGGCCTTGCGCCCGTGTGCTGTACTTGTCCACGACCTTGGGACGGCCGGTCTTCATGTCGACATGCGTTGCCCAGTTGACTTTCGGGTCGTACTTCTGCGCGACGAGCAGCTCACCGGTGTTGCGATCGAGCGTGTACGCGAAGCCGTTGCGGTCGAAGTGCACGACGACGTTGCGCGGCTTGCCCTTCACGCTGATGCCGTCGGCGAGGATCATCTCGTTGACGCCGTCGAAGTCCCACTCGTCGTGCGGCGTCATCTGGTAGACCCACTTCGCCTGGCCGGTATCGACGTCGCGCGCGAAGATGGTCATCGACCACTTGTTGTCGCCCGGACGCTGCGTCGGGTTCCAGGTGCTCGGATTGCCGCTGCCGTAGTACATCAGGTTGAGCTTCGGATCGTAGCTGTACCAGCCCCAGGTGGTGCCGCCGCCGATCTTCCACTGGTCGCCCTGCCAGCTCTTCAGCGACGAGTCCTTGCCGACCGGCGCCATCTTGCCGTCGGTCCACGTCATGGTCTTTTCCGGATCGATCAGCATCTCGTTGTCGGGCCCGGTGCTGTAGGCCTTCCACACCTGCTTGCCGGTGTTGATGTCGTACGCCGCGATAAAGCCGCGCACGCCGAACTCGCCGCCCGAAATGCCGGTGATGACCTTGTCCTTGAAGATGTGCGGCGCGTTGGTGTTGGTCTCGCCCTTCTTCGGATCGCCGTTCGTGACCTTCCACAGCTCCTTGCCGGTCTTCGCGTCGAGCGCGACGAGAACGGTGTCGGCCTGCTGCAGGAAGATCTTGCCCTCCGCGTAGGCGAGGCCGCGGTTCACGGTGTCGCAGCACATGACCGGGATCACCGAGGGATCCTGCTTCGGCTCGTACTTCCACTTGATCTGCTGGTCTGCGAGCCCGATCGCGAACACCTTGTTGGGGAACGGACTGTGGATGTAAAGCATGTCGCCGATCACCAGCGGGCCGCCTTCGTGTCCGCGCAGCACGCCGGTCGAGAATTGCCACGCGACGCGCAGATCCTTTACGTTCTCCTTGTTGATCTGCTTGAGCGCGCTGTAGCGGTGGTTCTGCATGTTGCCCGCTTGCATCGCCCAGTTTCGTGCGTTCTGGCTATTCTTGATCACATCGTTGTTCGCTAACCCAAGGCTGGGAACGAGGGCGAAGCCGATTGCGCTGCATGTGTACGCAAACTTCGTTGCCATGTGTTTTCCTCCTCCGAGGACCACGATTTCCTCCGACTTTCCTGCGAACCACTATATACCCGGCCCCACAAAAACAAAACGCGTTCTCCTGTCGGACAACCCCGACAAATATGCGCCTTTGTCTCGTGTCGCAGCGCGACTGTTCCGAAAGCGAACAGTCCGCGGCCTTTGCGCTACTAGAACCGCAGGCGTAGCCTCGCATACGTGGCCTCGCGTTTCCTGCTGTTCGGGCTGATCGCGTATTGCAGCGCCGCGTTTGCCGCCGCGCCGACGGAGGACCTGCCCAATCCCGAGACGCCGATCTGGACCAAGCTCAAGCGCTCGCTGTTCGAAGGTCGTCCGGTCTCCGACGGCCAGGGCCTGGTCGAGCTCGCCGCGCCGTCGCGCGCGGACGACGGAGCGATGGTGCCGATCGCGATCCGCACCCGGCTCCTGCAGAGCCCTCAGCGCTACATCCGGCGTCTTTATCTCATCGTCGACAACAACCCATCACCCATCGCGGCGAACATCGAGCTCACGCCCGAGAGCGGCCGCGCGGATCTCGAGACGCGCATCCGCATCGAGCAGTACAGCTACGTCCGTGCAGTGGCCGAGCTCTCCGACGGAACGCTCGCGGCGGATGCCCGCTTCGTCAAGGCCTCGGGGGGATGTTCGGCGCCGGCTGGCCGGGATCCCGCCGCGGCCTCGCGCGTAGGGCGCATGCGCCTTGCGGTCGACAGCGAGGGCGCCTACAACGAGCCGACGCGAGCGCAGCTCATGATCAGCCATCCCAACCATTCCGGCCTGGCGATGGATCAGCTCACGCGCCTCTATACGCCGGCGTACTTCGTACGTTCGGTCAAGGTGAGCTATGCAGGCAGGCCGGTCCTTGCCGCCGAGGTCGACTTCTCGATCAGCGAAAATCCCTATTTCCGCTTCTATTTCGTGCCCTCGGGCGAAGGCGAGCTCAAGGCCGAGGCCGTGGACACGAAGGACCTGAGATTCGAGGCCACCCTTCCGGTGCGGCGCAGCGCAAGCCGCGCGCCGGCGGCCGCGGCCCAGTGACTAGCGCGGCACGTTGCAGCGCTTCATCGCCTCGCCCTGAACCTGCTGATAGCGCTTGGCGGCCTCGCGGGTTTTCGGCGGGTCGCGGAAGAGGCCCCCGCGATCGCCGGCGAGGCTCTGGTAGCGCGCGGCGGTGGCCGCTTCAATGAAGTCGTCGTAGGAGTACTTCTGGGCGATCTCGTCGATCAGGCAGGCGCACTTGTAGAGGAACTCCTGCTTGCCGTCGTTCCTTTGCATGCACTCGAGCACGAACTCCACCCGGCCCGCGGTGGGATAGTCATGCGCGCTCGCCACGCTAGCCGCCTGGAACAACGTCAGCGCAAAGATGACCCGATGGACCGGCGACATCATCCGTTTCCTCCACGTAGACGCGAGGGATCATGCTAGCACGCGCTCTCGCCGGGCTCGCCGCCGCTTGCCTCGCCGCATCGCTCGGCGCCGCACCGCCCTTTCCCGAGCCGGTCGACGTCGGGAACGGCGTGCATGTGTTCTTCGGCGCGCGCGACGAGGCAAGCCGCGCGAATGGCGGCCACATCGCCAACCAGGGGTTTATCGTCGCCCCCGGCGGCGTGATCGTGATCGACAGCGGCCTGTCCGCCGGGTTCGCCGAGCACATGCTGCGCGCGATTCGCGCACGCACCGGAAAACCGCTCGCCATCCTCATTCTCACGTGGCCGATGGACGAGGCGATTTTCGGCGCTACCGTCTTTCAGGACCAAGGTATCCAGGTGTACGCCCACGAAGCCGCGTCACGGCTTATCACCGAGCGCTGCCAGCGCTGCCTCGAGAGCCGCACCGCCGCGCTCGGCGCCGAGATCATGGCCGGGACCCGCGTGCCGCGTCCGGAGCGGCTCTTCAACGGCTCGCAGCCGCTCGCGGTCGCCGGCCGGCAACTCGAGCTCCTCGATGAGAGCGGCGCCGCCGCGCCCGGAAGCATCGCGGTCTGGGACCGCGAATCGGGCGTGCTCTTTTCGGGCGGCCTGGCGAGCTTCGGCCGGATCCCCGAAACCCGGGACGGCAATCTCGCCGAATGGATCCGGGCGCTGCAGCGGCTATCCCGCATTCCAGCGCGCCGGGTGATTCCGGCGCACGGGTGGGCAGGATCCCCGGCCGACCTGAACGCCGTGGCCGCTTACCTGGACGGGCTAGAACGCCGCACCCGGCAGGCTTACGCCGCAGGCGCGAGCCTGCTGGAGGCGCCGCGAACCGTCGCCGTGCACGAGTTCCGCCACTGGGCGCTCTACGACTCGGTCCATCCACGCAACGTGCACCATGCCTACGTCGCGCTGGAGCGACGCGAGCTGCAGGATGAGCTTCCCGCGAGCCGCGCGGCGCCTCCGTGATCGGCCCGCCGCAGGCATATAATTTATTCGGGACGATCATGCTGCCCAGCAGTAGTCACGCGCGTCTCGTGCACTCCGTGATTCGCGGTACCTCGCGCAATGCGAACGCACCCGAGCACGTGAAGCGCTCGTGGCAGCGTTGCCTGGACGAATACGGGCTCGATCCGGAGTCGAGCGGACTGCCGGCAGTCGTCTCGCACCAGGAGCTCATGGCGCGCAAGGAGCAGAGCCTCGAGCTCGTCTCCTTCGCCGACGTCGAGATGGCACACCTGCAGCGCCAGCTCGCGGGCTCGGGCCACTCGATCATTCTCACCGATCGCGACGGGGTGCTGCTTTCCTACTTCGGCGACCCGAGCTTCAAGCATGCGGCGTCGCGCGCCGGGCTGGTGCCGGGCGGCGTGTGGAGCGAGCGCCACGGCGGCACCAACGGGATGGGCACCTGCCTCACCGAGCGCGCCGCGCTGATCGTGCATCGCGACCAGCATTTCCTCGCGCGCAACACCGGGCTCACGTGCTGCGCGGCTCCGATCTTCGATCCCGGCGGCGAGCTCGTCGCGGTGCTCGACGCTTCGGGTGAATCGGACCGCGCGCAACAGCACACGCTGGTGCTGGTGAACATGTCGGCGCACGCGATCGAGAAGCGCCTGTTCCTCCACCGCTTCCGCGACGCCTTCGTGGTGCGCTTCCACAGCCGGCCGGAGCTGCTCGGCACGTCGAGCGAAGGCATGATCGCATTCGACCCCGCCGGCACGATTGCCGCGGTCGATCGGAACGCGCTGTTCCAGCTCGGCTGCAAGCAGGCGGCGGACCTGATGAGCGGTGCACCGCTCGAGCGCGTGTTCAACATTTCGCTGCCCGCGCTGGTCGGGCGCAGCCGCAGAAAGTCGTTCCATCCGCTCCCGATCTACGAAGTGCGCCACGGCAGCCGCTTTTTCGCCCTGGCGCAGGAGCCCGAGTCGGCGCAACGCTCGACGCCTGCGGCGCAGCGCGCCGGCCCCGCGCGCGAGGCCGCGGCCTCGAGCGCGCTCGACGAGCTCGATCTCGGCGATCCGGCCATGGCGCGCAACATCCGCGCGGCCAAGCGCGTCGCCTCACGGGCCGTACCGACCTTGCTCGTCGGGGAGACCGGCACGGGCAAGGAGCTCTTCGCGCGCGCGCTGCATGCCGCGAGTGAGCGCGCCGTCGAGCCTTTCGTCGCGGTGAATTGCGCCGCGATGCCGGAAGCGATGCTGCAGAGCGCGCTTGCGCAGGCCCAGGGCGGGACGCTGTTCCTCGACGAGATCGGCGAGCTGCCCGGCGCCCTGCAGGTGCGCCTGCTCCACCTGCTGGAGCGCGGCGAGGCAGTGATGCGCGCAGGCGAGGCGCCGACCCCGATCGACGTGCGAATGGTCGCGGCGAGCGCCTGCAGCCTCGAAGACAAGATCCGACGCGGCGAGTTTCGCGAAGACCTCTTCTACCGGTTGCAGGGGCTGGTGCTGACGCTGCCGCGCTTCCATGAGCGCGCCGACAAGCGCGCGCTCATCCGCCACCTGTTCGCGCAGGAGGCGGCCGACGCGCACTCGGTCTCGCTGAGCGAGCGGTTGGTGGACGCGCTCTGCGCGTACCGCTGGCCGGGCAACCTGCGGCAGCTGCGCAACGCGCTGCGCGCGATGATCGCGCGCCGCTCCAGCGACCGGCTCGACCTCGCAGACCTGCCGTCGGACTACAGCCTCGGCGCGCCCGCCGGCGCGGCCCAGGCTGCGGCCGACGACGCGGACTCGCTCAACGCGCTGGGACAGGCGGAGCGCGAGGCGCTGCTGCGCGAGCTCGAGCGCGAGCGCGGCAACATCAGCCATGTCGCGCGCAATCTCGGCGTCAGCCGCAATGCCGTATACCGGAAGATGCACCGGCTTCGCATCGCGTGGCCGGCCAAGGAGCCTCGGCACTAACTCGATCGACTCTTCGAAGGGGTGACATATGGATGTTCGCGCAGCGGTGGCGCACAAGGCGGGCGCACCTTTGACCATCGAAAC
>DATADT010000155.1:0-2498 GCA_036258355.1 Burkholderiales bacterium | reverse complement strand
GCCGGTGCTTTCGCTCACCCCGAGCCCCGGCAACGTCGACGTGATGGTCGCCTCCGAGCTGATCGAGGCCGGGCGCGCGATGCTGAACGGGTTCGTGAGCCCCGAGCGCACCACGCTGATCGCCTCGACCCACCGCATCTATGCCACGGTCGAGAAGATGCAGATGGCCGACGGGCGCTTCGACTCGGCCCGGGTGCTGGAAGCGGCGGAGAAGCTGGCGAAGCGCGCCGTGCTCTTCGACATGCGCAGGCTCGCGCAGGAAAGCGGCACCGTGATCAACGCGGTCCTCTTCGGCGCCATGGCAGGCAGCGGCGTGCTGCCGCTTTCGCGCGAGGCCTGCGAGCAGGCGATCCGCCGCGGCGGCCGCGGCGCCGAGGCGAGCCTGCGCGGCTTCGCCGCCGGCTACGAAATCGCCGCGCGCGAGCGCGCGGCCCCGGCAGCCGAGCCCGCACCCAGGAGGGCAACCGACCTGCAGGAAATCCTGAAGCTTTCCTGCGAACGACTTCGCGACTACCAGGGCGAGCGCTACGTCGAGCTCTATCGCAAGCGCATGGAGCCCTTCCTGAAGGGAGATGCGAAGCTGGCGGCAGAGGTCGCGCGCCACCTGGCGCTATGGATGGCGTTCGAGGACATCATCCGGGTCGCCGACCTGAAAACGCGCGCATCGCGCTTCGAGCGGGTGAGAAAGGAAGTGGGCGCGAAGCCCGGCGAGCCGGTGGTGGTCATCGACTACCTCAAGCCCGGCATCGAGGAGTTCGCGTCCGTCCTGCCGCATTTTCTCGGGAAGAGGCTCGTCGCCTGGGCCGAGCGCCGCGGAAAGCTGGACGCCTACAACGTCGGCCTGCACATCCGGACTTCCGGCGTTTTCGGCTACATGCTGGTGCGCAGCCTCTCCTGGCTGCGCCCGTTCCGGCCGGTGAGCTACCGCTACAAGGAAGAGCAGCAGCTGATCGAGCGCTGGCTCGCGCTGGTCGCCGACGCGGCCCCGCGAGACGTCGTGCTCGCGCGCGAGATCGCGGAATGCGCGCGCCTTATCAAGGGCTACGGCGAGACGCACCGTCGCGGCAAGTCCAACTTCCTCGCCATCCTGGATGCGCTGGTCGAGAACCCCGCCACTGCGGATGCGCGCGAGCAGGCGGGCGCGATCCGCAAGGCCCGCGAAGCGGCGCTCGCCGATCCCGAGGGCCAGGCGCTCGGCAAGCAGCTCGGAAAACCGGTCGTCTGGCTCAAGCAGGTCACGCGCACGTAAAATCCGATCTTTACGAAAGAACTTGCCATGGCCAGCGTCCCCCAGCCCAGCATCGGATCCGCGCGGCAGGAGCTCTACCGTCGCATGGACAAGAACAACCTCGCGCCTCTCTGGGAGGTGCTGCACAACCTGATCCCGAACGAGCCTTCCACGCCGTGCAAGCCGGCGGCGTGGAAATACCGCGACGCGCGGCCCTATCTCATGGAGGCGGGCAAGCTGATCACCGCCAAGGAAGCGATCCGGCGGGTGCTGATCCTCGAGAACCCCGGGATGCGCGGCGAGTCGTGCATCACGCAGAGTCTCTACGCCGGCCTGCAGCTCATCCTGCCCGACGAGATCGCGCCCAGCCACCGCCACTCGCAGTCGGCGCTGCGCTTCATCGTCGAGGGCTCGGGCGCGTACACCGCAGTTGACGGCGAGCGCACCACGATGCGCCCCGGCGACTTCATCATCACCCCGTCATGGACCTGGCACGACCACGGCAACCCGGGCAACGAGCCGGTGGTGTGGATGGACGGCCTCGACATCCGCATCGTGCAGACCTTCGCCGCGCAGTTCCACGAGGTCTACGGGGAAGACGTGCAGCCGGTCTCGCGCAGCGAAGGCTCATCGGTCGCGCGCTTCGGGCAGGGACTGGTCCCGCTCGGCGCGGCGGCGCCTTTCGGCAAGACCTCGCCGATCTTCAACTACCCGTACGAGCGCAGCCGCGATTCGCTCGCCAGGATCGCGCGCGACCAGGAGCCGGACGCGTGCCACGGCTGGAAGATGGAGTTCATCAACCCGCTCACCGGCGGGCACGCCATGCCCACCATCGCCGCGTTTATCCAGCTTCTGCCCAAGGGCTTCAAGACCCAGCCCTACCGCTGCACCGACGGCATGGTGTTCTCCGTGGTCGAAGGCACGGGCAGCGCGCTCATCGGCGGCGAGAATTTCGACTTCGAGCCGCGCGACACCTTCGTCGTGCCGTCGTGGTTTCCTCTTCAGATCGAATCGAATACTGAGGTGGTTCTGTTCTCCTTTTCCGACCGGCCGGGGCAGGAGGCGATGGGGTTGTGGAGAGAGGCAAGAAGGTGATTCGGCGGTACCGATGAACGCGCCGGACAAGCTGTCCCTCAGCCAGCTATACAACAACCGCGAGCTGGTCCCCGATCATCCGCAGTACCTCGCGCGCTGGGCGGAGCTTTCAGCTCGCGCCCGCAACACCATGACCTGCTACCTCGACCGCAGCTACGGCGAGGCGCCGGGCGAG
>DATADT010000154.1:0-3939 GCA_036258355.1 Burkholderiales bacterium | reverse complement strand
GTAATGGTGCCCGCACCGACGTTCACCCGGGCTCCGATCTCGCTGTCGCCCAGATAGGCAAGGTGATTCGCCTTGGAGCCAGCACCGATGCGGCTTGCCTTGAGTTCGACGAAGGCGCCGATGTGCACCTCCTCGCCGAGCACGTTATCGGGGCGCAGACGCGCATACGGGCCGATGCGGCAGCGCTCGCCGATGCTGGAGTCCTCGAGATGGCAGAACGGCAGGATCTCGCTGCCCGCCCCCACCGATACATTCCTGAGGACGGAATTGGCGCCGATGCTTACGCCGTCGCCGAGCGTCACGCGGCCCTCGAACACGCAGTTCACATCGATCGTGACATCGCGGCCGCATTCGAGCGCGCCGCGCACGTCGATGCGCGCCGGATCGGCGAGGGTCACGCCATCTTCCAGGAGCTTCTCGGAAACCATCTTCTGGTAGCACCTTTCCAGCGCGGCGAGCTCCGCTTTGGAGTTCACTCCGGCCGCTTCCCAAGCGTCGTGGATCCTCACCGCGGCGACCGGCACGCCTTCGGCGACCGCCAGGGCGACGAGATCGGTGAGGTAGTACTCCTTTTGCGCGTTGCCGTTGTCGATCTTCTTGAGCCAGGCCGACAGCCGCTTGGCACTAAGCGCGTAAAACCCCGCGTTGATCTCGCGGATCTCGCGCTCCGCCGGGGAGGCGTCGCGCAACTCGACGATGTGCTTCACCTTCCCCGCGACATCGCGCACCACCCGGCCGTACGCGACCGGGTCCTCCGGCTCGGCGGTAAGTATGGCGAGCCCGTCACCAGCTGCGTCGAGCAGACGCTTGAGCGTCGTCGCGCGGATGAGGGGCACGTCACCGTAGAGCACGAGCACTTTCGCCTCCGGGCTTACGAGCGGCATCGCCTGCACGACGGCATGCGCCGTGCCGAGCTGCTCGGCCTGCAGGACCCACTCGAGGTCCTCCTGCGGAAAGGCTTGCTTGACCTGCTGCGCGCCGTGCCCGTGCACGACGAAGATCTTGCGAGGCGAAAGCTCGCGCACGGTATCCAGAACGTGGGCGAGCAACGGCCGGCCGCCAAGCCGATGCAGCACCTTGGGAAGGCTCGAGCGCATGCGCTTGCCTACCCCCGCCGCGAGAATGAGGATTTCTAACGCCATCCGGCTGATTCCGTGCCGATTCTAGCGTTTTCACCTAGACTGGTCCCATGGCCCAAGAGTACTTCGAGATCGTGTTCCGCATCATCGCGGCGCTCGCCGCGGGCGGACTGATCGGCCTGGAGCGCAGCCATCGCGGGCGTCCCGCCGGCTTTCGCACGCACGCGCTCGTGTGCCTCGCCTCGAGCCTGCTCATGCTCGTCACGGTCTACGAGAGCCACTGGTTTCCGCGCGATTCCGCCAGCCGCGTGATCCTCGACCCGACGCGCATGGCCCAGGGCATCATGACCGGCATCGGCTTCGTCGGCGCTGGCGCGATCATCAAGGAAGGCTTCACCGTGCGCGGGCTCACCACCGCGGCGTCGATCTGGATCACCGCTGCGATCGGCATTCTGACCGGCATCGGCTTCTACTTCGCCGCGCTCGTCGGCACGGTGCTTGTCCTGGGCACGCTGTCGACCTTTCGCTGGATCGAGGCGCGCCTGCCGACCGAGACCTACGCCATCTTCATGGTGCGCTTCAAGCGCGACGCGGCGATGACCGAGGCAGCGCTGCGCGCGCTGATCGAGTCCACCGGCTTCTCGGCCCACAACCTGAGCTACCGGCTGCACTCCGACCTCGGCCAGTTCGAGTACCGCATGGTGCTGCGCACGCTCGATGCGAGCAACGCGCGCGCGCTGTCGGACAAGCTGAGGGCCGACTCCTCGGTGCTCGAATTCCGCATCGCGCCCACGGGTGACTAAAGAGCAGGCGACCGGCTTCGCCGTCACGGCGCTCGCGAATGTGGTGCGCGAATACCCGCGCCACGTCGGACACCTCTTGACGCGCCCGCGCGAGGATCTCGATCCGCGCGGGCTGCACCCCGCCTTCTACGGCAGCTACGACTGGCATTCCGCCGTGCACATGCATTGGTTGCTAGCGCGAGTCCTTCGCTTTTTTCCGGGAAAGAAGGAAATCGGCGCCCTGTTGGACCGGCATCTTTCGCCGGCAGCGATCGCGGCGGAGCTCGCATACTTCCACAGCCCGGCCGGAAAGACCTTCGAGCGGCCGTACGGATGGGCATGGCTCCTCGAGCTCCAGGCCGAGCTCCTGAGGCTCGCCGTAACGCGCTGGTCCGATGCACTGCAGCCGCTTGCCGCCGAGCTCGCACGGCGCATGGCCGGGTTCGTCAGCGGGGCGCCATATCCCGTCCGCGCCGGCAGCCACGGCAATACCGCTTTCGCCTGCCTGCTAGCCCTCGACTACGCAACCGTGGCCAAGGATGCCGAGCTGTCCGCCGCCATCAAAGCATCGGCATTGCGCTGGTATGCGCCCGACCGTGACGCGCCGCTCGCCTACGAGCCTTCGCTCGACGACTTCCTCTCGCCTTCCCTGGTCGAAGCGACGCTGATGCAACAGATCATGGAGGCGGATGAATTCCGCGAGTGGTCGCGGAAATTCTTTTCCGCCGATCCCGGGAAGCTTGAATTGCCAACCGTGGTCGACCGGAGTGACCCGAAGCAAAGCCATCTCGACGGGCTGTGCCTGTCGCGCGCGTGGTGCCTGAGGAAGCTCGGTTACGCAGCCCCGGCACAGCAGCACCTGTCAGCGGCGCTGCCTCATGTCGTCGGGGGAGACTACGCCGGCGAGCACTGGCTCGCGTCGTTCGCCGCGCTCGCCCTCGGGGACAATCCCTAGCGCGGCAGCTCGGAGAACCCCATCAGGAACTCGTCGACCGCGCGGGCGCACTGACGGCCTTCGCGGATCGCCCACACGACGAGCGACTGGCCGCGGCGCATGTCCCCCGCGGCAAAGACCTTCGGCACCGAAGTGGCGTAGGCGCCGGGGCCCTCGGTCGGCGCCCTGGCGTTGCCGCGCTCGTCGCGCGCTACGGCGAACTCCTCCAGCAGCGACTGCAGCGGCGACACGAAACCCATCGCCAGAAGCACGAGGTCGGCCGGCATGTCGAACGCCGAGCCGGGAACCTCGTGCGGCTTGCCGTCCTTCCACTCCAGCCGCACCGCGCGCAGCGCTTCGACTTTGCCGTTGCTTCCCCGGAACTCCTTGGTGGCGATCGACCAGTCGCGGTTCACGCCTTCTTCGTGCGAGGACGAGGTGCGCAGGCGCGTCGGCCAGTAGGGCCATACCGGATTTCGCTCCACGTCGGGCGGCATCGACAGCAGCTCGAACTGGGTGATGGAGCTTGCGCCGTGCCGGTTCGACGTGCCGACGCAGTCCGATCCCGTGTCGCCGCCGCCGATGATCACCACGTGCTTGCCGGCGGCAGAGAGATCGCGGATCCCGGCATCGCCCGCGACGCGCTTGTTCTGAAGCGGCAGGAACTCCATGGCGAAATGCACGCCGTCGAGCTCGCGCCCGGAAATGGGCAGGTCGCGCGGCTGCTCGGCGCCGCCGGCGAGAACCACCGCGTCGAACTCGGCCAGCAGCTTTCGCGGCGCGATGTTCCGGTCGGCGTCGTTGGGGATGCCTTTACCCGGGCGCTGCGTGCCGACCAAGGTACTTGTACGAAACTGCACGCCCTCGGCGCGCAACTGCTCGAGGCGCCGGTCGATGACCGCCTTCTCGAGCTTGAAGTCCGGGATGCCGTAGCGCAGCAGCCCCCCGATGCGGTCGCTCTTCTCGAACACCGTGACCGCGTGCCCGGCGCGCGCGAGCTGCTGGGCGCAGGCAAGGCCTGCGCCGCCGGAGCCGACGATGGCGACCTTCTTGCCGCTCTTGTGCGCCGCGGGCTGCGGCTGCACCCAGCCTTCTTCCCAGGCCTTGTCGATGATCGCGTGCTCGATCGACTTGATGCCGACCG
>DATADT010000153.1:0-2363 GCA_036258355.1 Burkholderiales bacterium | reverse complement strand
GGAGTGCGGGCGATCTCCTTGTAGTCGTCGATCGTGGCGAGCTTGTCGAGGTCGAACTCCATGCTGAAGGCCTTCTCGTACGCCTTGAGGCCCTCGACCGCGATCTTGCCGTTGCGGGCGGCGATGCCGACGCTCACCAGGCACCAGTAGGCCGGCCTGTGCTCGGGCTCGAGCGCCATACCGCGCCGGCAGGAGGCCGCGGCGTCGGTGAAGCGCTTCGCCCCGATCAGGATGCTGCCGCGCAGGTTCGCGGTCGCTCCGTCCTCGCCGCCCACCGCCCGCTCGAGCGCGCCGACCGAAGCGAGCGCGCGATCGAACTTCTCCTCGAAGAAATAATGATCGATCAGCATGAACTGCAAGTCGGGCTCGGCGCCGAAGTTGGCAGCCAGGTAGCGCAGCGCCGCGCGGTGCGTGGCATCGTCGATGCGCCCGCCGTACGTGACCCGCATCACCGCCCACTGGCGCGTCTTGCGGAAGCCCTCGGGGAAGGTCTCGAGCGCACGGTACGCGCCGGCAAAGTCCTGCGCCTGCAGCCGCGTGCGCAGCTCGGTGAACGGCTTCGCGTCGGCACCGCTCGCCATGCGCGTGCCGAAGATGCTGAACAGCATCGAATCGGTCTTGAACACGGTGGCGAGGCCGAGCCGCGCGGAAGTGCTGTAGAGCGTCGCCATGCTGTGCACGTACCAGTCCTCGACCTTGCCCGCGGGCGTCAGGTAGTACTCGACGTAGTCCGTTCCCTGATCGCCGAGGTCGTAGCGCAGCAGCGCGTACGGCCTTGAATCGCGCGCGCCGCTGCGCAGGTACTTCGCCGTCCCCTTGCTGCCCTCGATGCTGCGCATGCCGATCTCGACGTTGTTGCGCAGCGCCTTGCCGAATCCCTTGCGCAGCGTTTCGCGATCGGCGTCGCTCAGGCCGAGACCCTTGAGGACCCGCTGGCTCACCGCCTCGACGTCCATCGTACCGAGCACAGCCTCGAGGTCGCGATCGTTAAGCGCAGCGGCGAGCGATTTCCCGGTCGCAGCGACATCGGCCTGGGCCCACGCGTTCAGCGAAAGGACGAGGCCGGCGACGAGCGCTGTGACTTTTTTCATCTTCCCCCCTTGCACGTCGTGAGGGGCTAGATTCTGGTCAATTCCAGCGCCCAGGTAGAAACAAGTTTGTCCTCCTCCAGCATCGCGCCGCGCACCGCGTAGCGCCGCGCGTCGCGCTGCTGGATGCATTCGAAGCCGCGGTAGCGCGAAGTCGGGCTGGTGTAGGCCGAGAGGATCGCGTCGCCCGCGATCACGAAGCGCCCGCGCAGCGCGCCGAGCACGGGGTTGTTCGAGCTCCAGTGCGTGGAGGCCGCGCCGGGGAGGAACGGCTCGATCTGGTAGCGGTTGTGCGTGACGCGCAGCGGATCGCTGCGCAGCCGCAGCACCGCCTCGAAGTGCCAGCGGCCGCGCTCATGGCGGATCGAGTTCTCGCCCGACACCGACGACCTGACTCCCGCCGCATCGCGGTGCTCGCCTTCGACGCGCCAGGTCCCCTCCTCGAAAAGGAACGTGTGCGGCACTAGCCGTGCACGGCGATACTGTCCTTAGGCGCCTCGCTGCGCTCCCGCATTCCGTAGTCGCGGATCACTTTGCAGACCCGCAGGCGATAGGCGCTGAAGATCCCGCCCTTGCCCTTCGCCTGCGCCTCGCGGTGCTTCTGCACATTGCGCCATTTGCGCACCACCTCCTCGTCGCGCCAGAACGAGAGCGACACGAAGCGCGCCGGGTCGCTGATGCTCTGGAAGCGCTCGATCGAGATGAAGCCGTCGAACTGGCGCACCTCCTCGCCCAACCCCTCCGCGAGCCGCTGATAGTCGGCGAAGCGCCCTTCGGCTGCGGTGAACTCGAAAATTACAGCGATCATGGACGATGTCCCAGATAGGCGTGGCGCAAAAGCTCGAGCACCGGCGCGTACTCGACTTTCCGCGGGTTCGGGTACGGCGCCTCGGTCGCGATGTGCGCGGCGCGCTCGAGGTCGGCTTCCTTCATGCCGATGTCGGCGAGCCGCATCGGCAGCCCGAGCCTTTTCTCCAGATCGTAAATCCCGGCGGCTGCATCCTTGGCCTGAACGGCCCTTTGGATGCGGGCCATGGCTTCGGGCGCGGCGTCGTAGTTGTAGCGCACCGCGTGCGGCAGCACGATCGAGTGCGTCTCGGCGTGCGGCAAGTTGAAGCTGCCCCCAAGCACGTGGCAAAGCTTGTGGTGCAGCGCCATGCCGGCGGAGCCGAGCACCACGCCACAGAGCCATGCGCCGTAAAGCGCGTCTGAACGAGAAGAAAGGTCGATCGGCTTCTGCAGGATTGCCGGTAAAGCACTCGCCAGAGCGCGGAT
>DATADT010000152.1:0-8761 GCA_036258355.1 Burkholderiales bacterium | reverse complement strand
TTGGATGGACGTTTGCACCATGATGCTCGCTCCTTACGCCAGACCCAAAACCAACAGGATGAGGTCGATGATCTTGATGCCGATGAACGGCACGATGATTCCGCCGACGCCGTAGATCCAGAGGTTCCGGTGCAGCACGGCAGCGGCGCCCACGGCGCGGTAGCGCACGCCTTTGAGCGCAAGCGGGATGAGAGCGATGATGATGAGCGCGTTGAAGATCACCGCCGAGAGGATCGCCGACTGCGGCGTGGCGAGCGCCATGATGTTGAGCGCGTTCAGCTGCGGGTAAGTGGCGGCGAATGCGGCGGGGATGATGGCGAAGTACTTGGCGACGTCGTTCGCGATCGAGAACGTGGTGAGCGCGCCGCGCGTCATCAGCATTTGCTTGCCGGTCTCGACCACCTCGATCAGCTTCGTCGGGTTGGAGTCGAGGTCCACCATGTTGCCGGCTTCCTTCGCCGCCTGCGTGCCGGTGTTCATCGCCACGGCGACGTCGGCCTGCGCGAGCGCCGGCGCGTCGTTGGTGCCGTCGCCCGTCATCGCGACGAGCTTGCCGTGAGCCTGCTGATCGCGGATGAGCTTGAGCTTTGCCTCGGGCGTGGCCTCGGCGAGGAAGTCATCGACGCCGGCTTCAGCGGCGATCGCCGCCGCGGTGAGCCTGTTGTCGCCGGTGATCATCACGGTCTTGATGCCCATGCGGCGCAGCTCGGCGAAGCGCTCCTTGATGCCGCCCTTGACGATGTCCTTGAGCTCGATCACGCCGAGCACGCGGGTGCCGTCGGCCACGACGAGCGGCGTCGAGCCGCGCCGGGACACGGCTTCGACCGTGGTCTGGGCGTCGGCCGGGAAGCGACCGCCCTGGGCCTCGACGTGCTTGCGGATCGAGTCCGCTGCGCCTTTGCGAAGCTGCCTGCCTTCGAAATCAACTCCGCTCATGCGCGTGTGCGCGGAGAAGGGGACGAAAGTGGCCTTGAGCGAGGCGAGGTCGCGCTCGCGCAGGTTGAACCGCTGCTTGGCGAGCACCATCACCGAGCGGCCCTCGGGCGTCTGGTCGGCGATCGAGGCGAGCTGCGCCGCCTCGGCCAGCAATTTTTCCGCGACCCCGGAGGCCGGAATGAAATCGGTCGCCTGGCGGTCGCCGAGCGTGACGGTGCCGGTCTTGTCAAGGAGCAGCACGTCCACGTCGCCCGCGGCCTCGACCGCGCGGCCCGACATGGCGATCACGTTCTTCGCGATCATGCGCCCCATGCCGGCGATGCCGATCGCCGAGAGCAGTCCGCCGATGGTCGTCGGGATCAGGCAGACGAGAAGCGCGACCAGGGTCGTGATCGTCACCACGCTGCCTTGCTTGGCTGTCTCGACCGCGTAGATGGAGTAGGGCAGCAGAGTCGCGCAGGCGAGCAGGAAGACGAGCGTCATCACGACGAGCAGTACGGTGAGCGCGATCTCGTTCGGCGTTTTCTGGCGCTTCGCGCCCTCGACCATGGCGATCATGCGGTCGAGGAAGGACTCGCCCGGCAGCGCCGTGATGCGCATGATCAGCCAGTCGGAGATCACCAGCGTGCCACCGGTGACCGACGAAAAGTCACCGCCCGCTTCGCGGATGACCGGCGCGGATTCGCCGGTAATGGCGGACTCGTTGACCGATGCGACGCCTTCGATGACCTCGCCGTCGAGCGGGATGACGTCGCCCGCTTCGACCAGCACGCTGTCGCCTTTCTGAAGCTGGGTCGCCTTGACGAGAAGCTTGGTGCCGGCGCGGCGCGGCTCCATCAGCTTCTTCGCGGTGATGTCCTTGCGCGTCGCGCGCAGCGCCGCCGCCTGGGCCTTGCCCCGCCCCTCGGCCACCGCCTCGGCGAAGTTCGCGAACAGCACCGTGAACCACAGCCACAGCGATACCGCGAGGATGTAGCCGGCGGGGGCTTCGCCCTGCCCGACGATCGCCTGGATGCCCAGGCCGGTGGTGAGGATCGCCCCGACGTAGCAGACGAACATCACGGGGTTCTTCCACTGGACCTGCGGCGCGAGGCGCGCGAATGCCTCCCACAGCGCGGGCTTGACGAAAGCCGGCTCGAACATCGAGCGCAGGCTGGGCGCGGTGTGGGCGGCGCGGATGGCGGCGGTTTGGTTGCTCATTCCTTGAACTCCTTACTTGGCGCCGATCATCTGGAAATGCTCGACGATCGGGCCTAGCGCGAGCGCAGGCACGAACGTGAGCGCCCCGATGAAGAGCACGGTGCCGATCAGCAGCACGATGAAGAGCGGCCCGTGGGTGGGCAGCGTGCCAGGCCCGGCCGGAACGGTTTTCTTCGCCGCGAGCGAGCCGGCGATGGCGAGCACCGGGATCAGCAGCCAGTAGCGCGCGAGCAGCATCGCGAACCCGAGCGCGGTGTTGTAGAACGGCGTGTTGGCCGAAAGCCCGGCGAAGGCGCTGCCGTTGTTATTGCCGGCGGAAGAAAAGCCGTACAGGATCTCCGAGAAGCCGTGCGCGCCCGGGTTGGCGACGCCCGCCTTGCCCGGCTCGACCAGGACCGCGATCGCGGTGCCGACGAGCACGACGAGCGGCGGCAGCAGGATCGCCACCGAGGCCATCTTCACCTCGAACGCCTCGACCTTCTTGCCGAGGTATTCCGGCGTGCGCCCGATCATGAGGCCGGCGACGAAGACGGCGAGCAGCACGAACATCAGCATGCCGTAGAGCCCCGAGCCAACGCCCCCGAACACCACCTCGCCGAGCTGCATCAGCCACATTGGCACGAGTCCCCCGAGCGGGGTGAACGAGTCGTGCATCGAGTTCACCGAGCCGTTCGAGGCCGAGGTGGTCGCCGTGGCCCAGAGCGCCGAGTTGGCGATGCCGAAGCGCACCTCCTTGCCTTCCATGTTGCCCTCGGCGGCGACGCCCGCCTTTTCCAGGATCGGATTGCCGGCCTGTTCAGACCCTACCGCGACCGCGAGCAATGCCGCGAAGATGATCGTCATGGCGGCGAGGATCGCCCAGCCCTGCCTGGGGTCGCCCACCATCCTGCCGAACGTGACGCAGAGCGCTGCGCCGATCAGCAGGATCGAGAGCATCTCGAGGAAGTTGGAAAGCGGCGTCGCGTTCTCGAACGGGTGGGCGGAATTGACGTTGAAGAAGCCGCCGCCGTTCGTGCCGAGCTGCTTGATCGCGACCTGCGACGCCGCCGGGCCCATGGGGAGCGTCTGCTCCTGGGTGGACTTCTTCTCCACGACCGGCTTGCCTTCCTTGTCGGTCACGGGCTTGCCGTCCGCGTCCTTCTTCGGCTCCTCGTAGTCGATCTTCTCGATCGTCGTCGCCTTGACGTACGGGCCGAAGGTCTGCACCACGCCCTGGCTGACGAGCGCGAGTGCGAGGATGAAGGAGAGCGGCAGCAGGATGTACAGCGTCGAGCGCGTGAGGTCGGCCCAGAAGTTGCCGATCGTGCCGGTCTGCTTGCGCGCGAAAGCGCGCGCGAGCGCTGCGAGCACCGCAATGCCGGTCGCCGCGGAGACGAAGTTTTGCACCGCGAGCCCCAGCATCTGCGTGAGATAGCTCATGGTCGACTCGCCGCCGTAGCCCTGCCAGTTGGTGTTGCTCGCGAAGCTCACCGCCGTGTTCCACGACGAATCGGGCGACACCGCGCCGAGCTCGGCGGGATTCAGCGGCAGAACGCCCTGGAATCGTTGAAGTGCATAAACGACCAGAAGACCGAATGCATTGAAAAGCAGCGTCGCCACGGCGTATTGCGTCCACCTCATCTCCTGCGCCGGATCGACGCCGGAGGCCTTGTAGGTCAGCCGCTCGAGCCAGCCGAGCGCCGGGGTGAGGAAATGGCGCTCGCCCCTGAGTACGCGCGCGAAGAACTCGCCGAGCGGCTTCGCGAGCGCGAGCAGCACGACGAGGTAAAGGCCGCACTGGATGAGGATATTGGTCACGAGAAGTCCTCTGGCCGGAAGAGCGCCCACACGAGATACGCGGCGAGGCCGAGCGCCACGATGAGGCCGATCAGGTAAAGGGCGCTCATTTGTTCTCCCTTAGGCGTTCGAACAGGTAGACGAGGCCGATGCTCGCGGCGAAGAACGCCGCGGTCAGTGCGAGAAACACGAGGTCAGCCATGACCGGCTCCTTGTTTTTTGCGTTGCCGTCCCGCCAGGAAGCCGAAGACGAAGGCGGCGACGCCAATCAGCGAGATCAGAAGCAGCGAAAGGGAAGAATCCATGGCGCATCCGGGGATCATTGCGGCGCCGCAAATCTAGGCTTGCGCGCGTAAAGACGCTGTAAGAATTTCCCCGGCGCCATTAGGCTCCCGCGCTGAGGCGCGTCTTGATCCGCGTCAAATACGCAGAGGCTCGCCAGCCAGAAGGTCGCGACATAGGCGAGCCAGGCAAACACGAAGAAGATCGGGTCCATGCCGCCAATGTGGAGACGGCGGCGTAAAGACGCCGTAATGAATCTAGGCGATTCGCTTGCGCCAGCGCCGCACGGCCACGCCGGCCC
The DNA here is from genome assembly GCA_036258355.1 of Burkholderiales bacterium. Lineage (GTDB taxonomy): Bacteria > Pseudomonadota > Gammaproteobacteria > Burkholderiales > SG8-39 > SCGC-AG-212-J23. Next base: position 4,266 of record DATADT010000152.1, on the reverse strand, counting down.
ACACCGCCTCGACCACCCCGAACGGCCGCGCTCCCTGCAGGAAGCCGTAGGCCGAGGCGAGCAGGCAAGCGCCCGCGAAGGCGAGGATGAAGGCCGGGCTGCGGTCCTCAAGGGCGTAGAAGGCCATCATCGAGGTCACCGCGAGGACGCCGAAGACCGTTAGCGCATCCATCACAGCCAGCCGGCCTTCCGGAAGCGCGAGAAAAGAAAAGCGTCGATCCCGGCGATCGCGCCCAGGACCAGCGGATAGCCGAAGGTCCACTCGAGCTCGGGCATGTGCTTGAAGTTCATGCCGTAGATCCCTGCGATCATCGTCGGCACGGCGACGAGCGCAGCGTATGCGGCAAGCATACGGGTGATCTCGCCCTGGCGGGTGGCCACCATCGCGAGCGCGACCTGAATGGCCGTCCCCACAGTCTCCCGCGCCGCGTCGATCGACTGGTTGATCCGCACCAGGTGGTCGTAGACGTCGCGGAAGTACTCGCCGACGCCGGCGCAGGCGCTCGGCACGCGTCCCCCGAAGAGCTTGCTCACGTTCTCGAGCAGCGGGCCGGCGGCATGCTTGAGGGTGGTGAGCTGCTGCTTCACGTAGTACAGCGACTCGATGTTTTCGCGCGGCGAAGCACCCGGGGCGAACAGCCGCTCCTCGATGACCTCAAGCTCCATTTCGCTGGCCTCGAGGACGGGGAAATACCGGTCGACCACGGCATCCATCAGCGCGTAGAGCACGTAGCCCGGACCGTGGCGCAGGAGCTGCGGCTCGCGCTCGGCGCGCGCGCGCACTTCCCGGAAGCCGCGTTCGGCACGCCTGCGCACCGACAGCACGTAGTTCCGCCCGACGAACACCGCCATTTCGCCGACCTTGATCTCGTCGGTCGCGGTGAGCTCCACCGTGTTCATCACCACAAAGAGCGTATCGCCGTATTCCTCGACCTTGGGACGCGCTACTGTCTCGTGACTGTGGCCGGCGTCTTCCACCGCCAGCTCGTGCAGGTGGAACTCGCCCTGCATGGCGGCAAGCTCGGCATCGCTCGGATCGGCCAGCGCCACCCAGACGAAGCAGTCCGGACGCGCCACGTAGGCGTGGATCTCGCCCAGCTTGATGTCTGCGAGCTTGCGGCCCTCCTGGTACGCGGCGCAGTTGATGAGCATGCGAGCCTCCTAACGGCGGGCCAGCAGGTTCGGAAGCCAGAGGCTTAGCGTTGGGAAGGAGGAACCCTGTGTTATTTTGGACCCAACCCCATGCGCTTGCCGGCCTCGCTGTACACCTTCACCTTCTCCTTCATGAAGGCGTCCATCTTGTCGACGCCGATGTTCACGAGCTCGAAGCCGGTCTTCGCCGCGAGCTCCTTCATTTCCGGGTCGGCGTTGAGCGCCGCGAAGAGATCCGAGATGCGCTTTCGCTGCTCGGGCGTCGCGGACTTGGGCATGCCGACGCCACGGAATGCGCCGTCGACCCAGTCGACGCCGAGCTCCTTGAAGGTCGGCGCGTCGGGAAGGAGCGGATGGCGCTTTTCCATCGCCACGGCGAGCGCCCGCACCTTTCCCTTGTTGTTGATGGCAAACGCGGTATAGGACATGGCGCCCGAGACGTGGCCGCCGAGCACCGCGGTAGTCATGTCGCCGGTGCCCTTGAACGGCACATAGGTAGTCTTGATGCTGAACGTCGCGTTCAGCCGTACGTGCGCCGCATGGTTCGCGGAATTGAGTCCGGAGCCGCCGAGGCTGAGCTTCTCGGGCTGCGCCTTCGCCGCCGCGACGAACTCCTGGAACGTCTTGATCCCGCTCCCTTCGGTGACCACGAGGGCGTCGGGCGTGTAGTGATACCAGTACACCGGGGCCAGGTCCTCGGTCTTGTACTGCACTTGGCCTTCCATTGGCTGCAGCACTATGTGCGGCAGGTTGATGCCGTAGACGTTGAAGCCGTCGGCGGGCAGTGCATTCGCCTGCGTCCACATCAGCGCCCCCCCGGCGCCGGGCTTGTACTGGATGATGGTCTCGATCGCCGGGCATTTCTTCTTCAGCACGAGCTGCTGGTGGCGCGCCGAGATATCCGACTCGCCGCCGGTGGGGAAGGCCTGCCAGTAAAGGATGTTCTTCTCGGGGCACGCCTGCGCGGCGGCGAGCGCCGGCGCCACCGCGGCGAGCAGGAACAGCAATCTTGCGATCATCGATTCGCCTCCTTTCGAAGGCGGAATCATACGCAAGGTCGCACTAGTCCGTGACGTAGACGAGGCCGGGCTCGATAAATAGCTCGCGCGGCTCCAGGCGTTCGCGCGCCTTGCGATCGACGACATGGTCGAAGCGGTATTCCATGCCCATGAACCGGACGCTGCCCCAGATGGGGTGACCCATGTACTCGCCGATCGGCGCGGAGCGCGCCTGCAGCGCGCGCTCCGACACGATGATGACGCCGTGCGAGCGCAGGTAGCGCGCATCGGTCAGCTTGACGAGCTCGCGGTGCACGAGCCACCAAAACGGCAGCGCGACTACGAGAACGACGACCAGGGCCTCTAGCGCCGACATGCGAGAAGTCTAATAAGAAACTACGGGACTTCTGGAGGGAAAGGTGCACGTTTCGTCAGCAAGATCTCGGCGTTCCCATGAAACCGCCGACGAATGGCTATGCCCGAAGAAGTTCAGCGTTTCATGAGCTGTCTTACGGCGTCTGGGCGCGGCAGCGGGTCGACCGCGCCGAATCCCGTCGTTGCGAGCGCCGCCGCCGCGTTGGCGTAGCGCGCTGCTTCCCCTATCGAGTCGCCTGCCGCGAGGCGCGCGAGCGCCGCCCCGCAGAAGCAGTCTCCGGCGCCGGTCGCGTCGACCGCCTTTACGCTAATGCCCGGAATGCGCTCGCTGCGCTCTCCATCGCTCACGACCACGCCGTCCGCGCCGAGCTTGAGGAACACTGTTTTCGCCCCAAGGCCGTGTGCCCACGCCAGGTTTTCATCGACAGGTTCAAGCCCGCTGAGCTGACGCGCGTCTTCGATGCTCGGAAAGAAGTAATCCGCCATCGCGGCGGCCGCGCCGATCATCGCCCGCGCGCGGGCGAGCGGCCAGAGCTTGAGACGCAGGTTCGAGTCGAACGACTTTTTTCCATTTGCTCTCTCGAACGCCGCCAGCACTGTGTCGCACGCCGATTGCGAAATGGCCATGCTGATCCCCGAGGCGTGGACCGCCGATGCTTTGTTCAGATCAGGTAGATCTTCCGGGCGCATGCGGCTTGCAGCCGAACCGGAGCGCAGGTAGCTGAAAACGTGCCCCTGCGGTCCGTGGGTGACGAAGTAGGCCCCGGTCTGCGCTTCGCGATCGACGATAACCGCGCTGGTGTCTACGCCTTCGCGCTTCCACAGCGCGAGCAGCATGCGGCCGAACTCGTCGTCGCCGACGCGGGTGACATACGCGGTGCGCACTCCGCTGCGCGCGGCGGCAATGATCATGTTCGACGAGTCGCCGCCGAATCCCTGCAGGAACGTCCTTTCGCCGGGCTTGGTCTGGTTGAACTCCACCATCGGCTCGCCGATGGAGACGATCATTGGAGGAACCGCCTTGCGTGCGCGACGACGCGTGCGCGCTCGCTCGCGGCGAGCGCCTTCTGGTCGACGATATTGTTGCCTACGCCGACCACGACCGCTCCGGCATCGAAATACGCTTTCAGACTCTCCAAAGAGACTCCTCCGGTCGGGCAGAGAGGGATCTCGGGAAACACCGCGTGGATCGCGCGCAGATGCTCGGGTCCGCCGGTCGAAGCCGGAAACACCTTGACGATGTCGGCGCCCTCGCGGTGCGCGGCCAGGATTTCGCCCGGGGTGAACCCGCCGATCAATGCGAGCCGGCCGGCGTCGTGCGCGAGCTTCGCCATGCCGGGCACCAGGCAGGGCGAGACGAGGAACTGCGCGCCGGCGTCGAGGCAGCGCTGTGCGGTGTCAAGGTCGAGGACGGTTCCCGCACCGACGTTCTTGCTTTTCTTGATGAGATCGAGCGCGCCCGGGATGGTCATGGTGATCTCGAGAATGCCGAAGCCGGCTTCGCGCAGGCAGTCGATCGCGCGCTCGGTGAGCTCGGCGGCTGCGAGCCGCAGCACCGGGATCACGCGCTGCGCGATCAGCCTTTGCCGAAAATCAGGTTGGGGAGCCAGAGCACGATTCCCGGAACGAAGATGAGAAGCAAGGTTACCGCTGAAACCGCGATCAGGAACGGCATCGATTCGCGCGTGTACTGGCCCATCGGGCACTTGAGGATCTGGCACACGGCGAAGAGCGCCGCGCC
>DATADT010000151.1:0-1605 GCA_036258355.1 Burkholderiales bacterium | reverse complement strand
GTGCTGCCGTTCTTCTCGCACTACTGCGACAAGCCGCTGAAGCTGATGCGCACGCCGAAGGAGTTTCGCCGCTGGATGCTCCTGCACCGCGAGCCGGTGGACAACTGGTGCCGCGGACGCGTGACGCTGCTGGGCGACGCCGCGCACTTCATGCTGCAGTACATGGCTCAAGGCGCCGCGATGGCGATGGAGGATGCGGTGTGCCTCGGGCTGTGCGCGGACGAGGTCGATGGGAACTTCGAAAGAGCTTTCGTGGAGTATCAGAAGCGGCGCATCGTGCGCGCTACCCGCGTGCAGATCTCCGCGAACCAGCTCGTCGGCATGATCTTCCACGTGCCCGACGGGCTCGAGCGCCTGGTGCGCAACGACATTTACCTCGGCCGGCCGGCCGAGCGTTACTACGATGCGCTCGAATGGGTGTTCAGCGCTCCCGACTACGTCAGGAACTTCGGTGCACGAGGTGCGGCCCGATCTCCGCGACCGAGCGCGCCCCGCAAAGCTGCATCGCGCGCTGCAGCTCGGTCGACAGGATCTCGAGCGCGCGCAGCGCGCCCGGCTCGCCGCCCGCCATCGCGCCGAAGAGCGTCGCCCGCCCGGTAAGCACGGCGTGCGCGCCCAGCGCGCGCGCCTTGAGGATGTCGACGCCGCGGCGGACCCCGCCGTCCAGCAGGACTGTGATCCTGCTTCCAACTGCAGAAGAAACTGCAGGCAAGGCTTCGAGGGTGGGAGCCGCACCGTCGAGCTGGCGCCCGCCGTGGTTCGACACCACTACGCCATCGCAGCCGACCGCCACCGCCCGCTCCGCGTCGTCGGCCCGCTCCACGCCTTTTAGCAACAGCTCGCCGGGCCACTGCTCGCGCAGACGCTGGATGTATTCCCAGTCCAGGCCAGCGTCCATCTCGCGTCCCACCGCGGTGACGATGTCGGTGCCGGTGGGCGTGCTGAAGCGGTAGCCCTCGAGGTTCGCCATTCCCGGCAGGCCGTGGCGCAGCATGTCGAGCGCCCACGCCGGTTTGAAGATCACGTCGCGCGAGTTGCGCCAGTTGGGGCTGTAGGGCGTGTGGAAGCCGTTGCGCGGGTCGCGCTCGCGCTTGCCGGACACCGGCAGGTCCACCGTGACGAGAATCGCCTCGTAGCCGGCATTCTTCGCCCGCTCGACCAGCCGGCTGCGGAATTCCTTGTCGCGCACCGCGTACAGCTGGAACCAGAGCCGCCCGCCGACCTCCTGCGCCACGCGCTCGATGGTGAACGCCGACGGCGTGGCCATAGTGAAAGGCACTCCGCAGGCTTTTGCGGCGCGCGCGAGGATCAGTTCCGCGCCGGCGCGGCCGGCGCTGATGCCGCCGGTGGGAGCGATGGCCAGAGGAAGCGTGGAGGGTTTGCCGAAGAGACTCGTCCGGGTGTCGACTTCGGCCACGTTCACCAGCACCTTGGGCAGCAACCGCACGCGCTCGAAAGCGGCGCGGTTTCCGCGCAGGGTGACCTCGTCCTCCGCGCCGCCGTCGAAGAAGTCGAAGATCGCGCGCGGCAGCCGGCGCTTCGCCAGCACCCGCAGGTCCTCGATGCTGACGGCTCTAGCGAGATTCGGCACGCGGGGGATTCGGT
>DATADT010000150.1:0-4087 GCA_036258355.1 Burkholderiales bacterium | reverse complement strand
GTCAGGTTCGAGGTGCAGGCGCCGGCGAAGCTCGACGTGCTCGAGTGCAACTGCTCCATCTGCAGCAAGGCGGGCTACCTGCACCTCATCGTCTCGGCCGATCGCTTCAGGCTGCTTTCCGGCAAGGATGTGCTGACCGGCTATGGCTTCAATACCCATACGGCGAAGCACTTGTTCTGCTCGGTATGCGGCATCAAGTCCTTCTACGTGCCGGGCTCGGAACCGAACAGCCGCAGCGTGAACGTTCGCTGCCTCGACCCGGCACGGTCGAGGGGATGACGATCACGCCGTACGACGGCCGCAACCTGAGAAGACGGAGATTCTCGCTGTGAAGCGTGCTTCGAACCGCGTCCGCCGCCGCGTGAATGCGCCGCGCCCGGGTCGACGCCGTCAGCCGCGGCGGTCCACGAACCTCGCGGCCTTGACGTTGGCTTCGAACTCCTTCGCGAGCGTGCCGGTCTCCAGCACCACGATTTGAGCCGCAAGTTCGAAGGTCTGCTTGATCTCCGCCGCCAGGGTGCGGGACACGGCAGCGGAATCGGTCCCCTTCCTTGTCTCTATTGAGACCCTGAGGATGTCGTTGCCGCCCTCGTTCACCGCCTCGGCGCGGAAGTCGCCGATCTCGAGGTGCCGGAACATGAAGTCCTCGAGATCCTGGTGACCCAGGTTGACGCCGCGGATCTTGAAGAAGCCGGCGGTGCGGTGCGCATGCTTGATGCGTGGAAAGACCGAGAACGGACCTGCTTCTTTCCCCTCTTTTTCGTCGTCGGCTTCGCTGTAAGTGACGAGGTCCCCGGAGCTCCAGCGCAGGAACGGCGTGACGTTGTTCGACCAGAGCGCGGTGACGACGAGCGTGCCGATCTCGCCTTCCTTCGCCGGCTCGAGGGTCTTCGGGTCGAGCACCTCGATGTAGTACATGTCGGTCCAGAGGCGGAAGCCCTCCCCCGGTTTGTCTTCCGCGCCCATCATGCCGGCCTCGGTCATGCCGAAGGTGTCGGTGAGCTTTGCGCCCCAGCTGCGCTCGATCTTGACGCGCTTCGCCGGGGAGACCGGCTCGGCGGAGGTCATGAGCTTCTCGACGCGCAGCTCCAGGCCGCGCGCCTCGGCGAGGTTGGCGAGATGCAGCGCGTAGCTCGACATGCCGAGCCAGATCGTGGGCTTCAGGCGCCGGATGAGCTCGAGCTGAAGGGCCGAGGGCGTAGAGGTCCCGGCGCCGGCCCAGTTGACCGTGACGCCGCGCGAGGCGGCGCAGCGCGCGAAGATCTGCCCCACCGGGTGGATACCCATCGGGAACGACACGTGCGCGCTGTCGCCATGCTTCGCGCCTGCGCAGTCGAAGGTGCGCGCGAACGCCTCAAGCCCGTACTCGATGTCGCGGTAGCTGCGCGGGTAAAAGAGCGGCTGGCCGGTCACGCCGCCGGAGCGCCAGTACTCGGCGATCCCGTCATGGCCGGAGACGCAAAACTCGCCATAGAACTCGGCGTCAGTCAGCGCGCGCAGCGTGTCCTTGTCGAGGATCGGTATGCTGCGCCAGACTTCCGGCTTGTCGAGCCGGTCGAGATCGATGCGCTTCGGGATGCGCTTCTGCCAGAAGCGCGAGCGCAGCGCCTGCTCGACCGCGGCGCGCTTGCGATAGCTCTGGATGCGGCGGATGTCCTGCCGGGACCTGGGAAGGGGGAGCGGCGGCGGCACCGGCCCATTCTGCCGTAAGTTCGACGCGACCGCCGCGACCAAGGGGCATGAGAGCGATCCTTCGTACTTTCCTCTTGACTCTGGCCTTCAGCGCCCAGGCACAGAACAACGTCGATTCGTCGGGCCTGGCGTTGAAGGGCTACGACCCGGTCGCGTACTTCGCCGAGGGCAAGCCCATCCTCGGCAACCCAGAGTTCACCGCGCGCCACGAGGGCGCGACCTACCGCTTTGCGAGCGCCGCGAGCCGCGACGCCTTCCTCGCCGCGCCCGCCAAGTACGCGCCGCAATACGGCGGCTACTGCGCTTTCGGCATGGCTTCGGGCTACAAGGCGCCGATCGAGCCCGACGCCTGGACCATCGTCGACGGCAAGCTCTACCTCAATTACAACCGGTCGGTGCGCAGCCGCTGGTCGAGCGACATTCCGGGCTACATCCGCAAGGCCGACGCCAACTGGCCGACCGTGCGCTCCAAATGATTTATTCTGCGGTGCATGTCCCGTGCGCTGCGCCGCGGCACCCCCGTCGCTTCTCCCGTAACGTCAGCTGAAGTCAAGCGCCGCGCGCGCGAGCTCGGGGCCGACCTCTGCGGCATCGCCTCGGCCGCGACGCTTAACGCCTTTCCGCCGGACCCCCGCTGGCCGCAGACGCCCGAGCGGATCTCGCCTTACTGCAAGAGCGTAGTCGTCATTGTCCAGCGCATCCCGGTCGGCGCGTTTCGCTGCAAGACGAACGTGCCGGTGCAGTATCTCGACATGCTGGTGCTGCGGCGCATGGACCGCATCGCGCTCAAGCTCGCGCAGGAGCTCGAGCGCGCCGGCCATCCGTCCTTCACGCTTGCGGCGCAGGAAACCGTCTGGGAGATGAAGCGCGCGAGCTACGGCCAGCTCTCGACGCGCCATCTCGGAGTGGAGGCGGGCCTCGGCACGCTCGGGCTCGAGGTCAACATCCTCACGCCCGAGTTCGGACCGCGGCTTTATCTGACGGGCATTCTCACCGAGCTCGAGCTGGAAGCCGACCGGCGCATGGAGGAGCAGGTGTGCATCGGCGAGTCGTGCAGCCGCTGCCTGCACTCCTGCCCGCCCGACGCGGTGCGCCAGTGGGGGCTCGACAAGGCCGGCTGCGCCACCGAGGCGCAGGAGTTCGGCTACATGACCATCACGAACTTTTTCAGCAAGTTTTTTGAAAAGAATCCTGAAGAACAAAAGACGGCGATCCGGTCGCGGGATCTCTTCGGGTTCTGGCAGGGACTCCTGCGAGTGGTCGGCTCCTTCGGCGACTGCCCGCGCTGCCTCGCGGTGTGCCCGGTCGGCAACGACTACCACGCGCACCTCGCCGACATCCAGAAAGAGATCCCGGAGAAGACGCCCGAGAAAGTCGCCAAGGCCGCTGCGTTCAAGCAGGCGCGTAAAAGCGGCGCCGAGCTTCCCGGGCTGTCCGAGTGGAACATCCGCTGGGTCGGCGAGAAGGGCTACCAGGGTATCGTGGCGCGGCAGCTGCAGGAGTTCAAACACTTGCAGAAGGAAAAGGCAAAGCAGTGAACATCTTCAAAAGGCCGTTGAGCGCCCAGGAAGTGAAAAACAAGGCCATCGAGCTAGGCGCGGACCTCGTCGGTATTGCCGACGGAAAGAACCTGAACACCAAGGCGATCACCGAGCACGACGGCGACCGGGCGATCGTGCTCGCGGTGCGGCTGCAAGCGGGGACCTCGCGCATCCGCGCCTGGAACGACCGCAACAAGTTCTACAACGACGAGCTCTCGCTCACCTTTCTCGAGGAAGTGTCGCTCGAGCTCGTGTACTGGCTCGAGGACGCGGGCTACCCGGCGATCATCGTGCCGCCGACGCACGTGGACCCGTGGCGCTACGACGGCGATCCGAAGAAGCACCTGGACACGCTCATATCGATGCCGCATGCCGCAGTTCAGGCAGGCCTGGGCACGCTGGGTTTGAATCTTCAATTGTTGACCCCGCAGTTCGGACCGCGGGTGCTCCTGACCGCAGTGCTGTGCTCGGTCGACGTGGAATGCGACAGGCCGATGACGGAAGCGCTGTGCCTCGGGCCCGAATGCGGGCGCTGCCTCAAGACCTGTCCCGCCGATGCGGTGCTCGAATGGGGCCGCGATTGGCAAGCGTGCGACCGCTATCGCTCGCCGCACGGCTTCGCGCAGCTTTCCGAGTATCTCGGACGGGTCATCGACGAGCCGGACGCGGCAAAGAAGAAAGCCATGCTGCGCTCGGAAGACAGCTTCAACCTGTGGCAGAGCATCCTGCGCGGCGCCGGCGTGATCACCGGCTGCCGGCGCTGCGCCGACGTCTGCCCGGTCGGCGCGGACTACGAGCCGATGCTCAAGGACGCGCTCGAGGCGATTCCGGAGAACACGCCGCAGAAGGAGGCG
>DATADT010000149.1:0-2329 GCA_036258355.1 Burkholderiales bacterium | reverse complement strand
AACTACTGGGAGTTCGGCGACTATCTCGGCATCGGCGCCGGCGCGCATGGCAAGCTGAGCTTCCGCGACCGCATCACGCGGCACGAACGCGTGAAGCAGCCGCGCGAATATCTGCAGCTGGACGACACGCTGGCGTGCCAGAGGACGATTCCGGCAGGCGAGCTGCCTTTCGAGTTCATGCTCAATGCGCTCAGACTGGTCGAGGGGTTTCCGCCGCGCCTGTTCGAGGAGCGGACCGGGCTTTCACTGCTGTCCATAGAAAAATCCTTGCACCAGGCCGAGGAAAGAGGACTCCTGGAGCGGGACTGGAAGCGCGTGCGACCGACCCGGCGCGGCCAGCGCTTCCTCAACGATCTGCTCGAGCTTTTTCTCGCCGACGGAACACCAGGTCACGCACCGGATGGCCGAGGCGGCGGCCGCGTGATTCGAATTTCGTCACCGGCCGAGCGGTGAAGCCCGCGCCGGCGGGCTCGAGCAGCGGCTCGCTGCGCAGCACCGCTTCCATGTGCTCTGCATAGTCGGGCCAGTCGGTCGCGACGTGCAGCACCCCGCCCGGCGCGAGCTTCCTCGCGGCGAGCGCCGCGAACGCCGGCTGCACCAGGCGGCGCTTGTGATGCCGCTTCTTCGGCCACGGGTCGGGAAAGAAGAGATGAATCGCTGCAAGGCTTGCGTCGGCGATCATGTGCTCGAGGACCTCGAGCGCGTCGTGGCGGATGACGCGCAGGTTCGAGAGCTTCTCCTTCTCGATGGCGTTGAGCAGGCTGCCCACGCCCGGCCCGTGCACTTCGACCGCGATGAAATCGGCCTCGGGATGCGCTCTTGCGATCGCGACCGTCGTCTCGCCCATGCCCGAGCCGATCTCAAGGATCAACGGCGCAGCGCGCGCCGAGCCGACGGGTTCGCGCGAGAACGCGATGCCGTACTTGGGGAAAAGCGTTTCAAGGGCCCGGGCTTGCGCCGGGGTGGTTCTGCCTTGCCGCAGAACGTAGCTGCGGATCGCCCTCGTCAAGCGGCCTTGGGAGCGATCTTTCCTTCGGTGGGCGAGCTCGGCGAGGCCGAGTAGAGCTTTTTCGGCATGCGGCCGGCGAGGAACGCTTCGCGGCCCGCCTCGACCGCCTTCTTCATTGCCTTCGCCATAAGGACCGGATCGCGTGCGGCGGCGACCGCGGTGTTCATGAGAACGCCGTCGCAGCCAAGCTCCATGGCGATCGCCGCGTCCGATGCCGTGCCCACCCCGGCGTCGACGAGGACCGGGACCTTCACCCTTTCGATCACGAGTTGCAGGTTCCACGGGTTCAGGATGCCCATGCCCGATCCGATGAGCGAGGCGAGGGGCATGATCGCCACGCAGCCCGCGGCTTCCAGCATCTGCGCCTGGATCGGATCGTCCGAGCAGTACACCATCACCTTGAAGTCTTCTTTCACCAGCTGCTCGGCCGCCTTCAGCGTCTCGGGCATGTTGGGGTAGAGGGTGTGCGGATCGCCCAGCACCTCGAGCTTCACGAGGTCATGACCGTCGAGCAGCTCGCGCGCAAGGCGCAGCGTGCGCACGGCGTCCTCGGCGTTGTAGCACCCCGCGGTATTGGGCAGGTAGGTGTACTTCGAAGGTGGCAGCGCTTCGAGCAGGCTGGGCTCGCTTGGGTTCTGGCCGATGTTCGTGCGCCGGATCGCAACGGTCACGATCTCGGCGCCCGAGGCCTCGACCGCCGCGCGCGTCTGCGCGAAGTCTCGGTACTTCCCGGTGCCGATCAGGAGGCGCGACGCATAGCTCTTGCCCGCGACGATCAATGGGTCCTTCACGATCATCCTCCTCCGACCGCCACCACGATCTCGAGCCGGTCGCCGTCGGCGAGCCGTGTGGCTGCGTGCGCGCTCTTCGGCACGATCTCGCCGTTGCGCTCAACCGCCACTTTCCGGCCCGCAAGGTTGAGGGAGGAAAGCAGGAGCGAGACGTCGACCGGCTTATCGAAGCGGTGCGGAGAGCCGTTGACCGTCACCTGGATCATGGCGCAATGATACAGCGCCCGACCTATGGGGCAGGCGTATCGCGGCGCTCGATGCTGCGCCGGGGCGTGACGTCGCGGTACTCGCCCTCGATGACGACGCCGCGTCCGGGAGCGCGGCGCAGCGAGCGCGTGCGCCTCCACAGCCATCCCCAGACGACCAGGCCCACCGCGAGCAGCACGCCGAGCGCGAGCGACGCGAATACGAAGACCGCGGCCAAGAACAGCAGGCCGAGCAAAACCCCTACGAAGCGCTGGATGAACCCCATTCGACTATGATTGAGCTTCCGCGGGTGTAGTTCAATGGCAGAACGAGAGCTTCCCAA
>DATADT010000148.1:0-1700 GCA_036258355.1 Burkholderiales bacterium | reverse complement strand
ACGCGCAGCGCGACGTTGCTCTTGGTCTCGCGCTCCAGCCGCTCGCGCAGCTGGCGGCTCGTCACGAAGCGGCCCTCGCGCCCGGCGAGCGGCGAGGCGTTGACCAGGAAATTCATGGTCAGCGTCGGCTCGTCGACCTTGAGCGGCGGCAGGGCATCGGGATGCTCGGGGTCGCAGAGCGTCGCGCCGATGCTGACTTCGTCGATGCCGTTGATCAGGACGATGTCGCCGGCTTCCGCCTCTTCGACCGGCTTACGCTCCAAGCCTTCGAACTTCAGGACCTGATTGACCTTGGTCTTGATGTTTTCGGGAAGGAGCAAGATTTCCTGCGCCGGCCGGATCCGCCCCCTCCGGATCCGTCCGATGCCGATCTTGCCGACGTAGCTCGAGTAGTCCAGCGAGCAGATCTGGAGCTGGAGCGGCGCCTCGGGGTCCTCGTCGCGCACCGGCACATGCTCGAGAATCGCCTCGAAGAGGGGTTGCATGTCGGTGCCGACTTGCGCAGGATTGCGCGAAGACCAGCCGTGCAGGGCAGAGGCATAAATGACCGGGAAATCAAGCTGGTCCTCGCTGGCGCCGAGCTTGTCGAAGAGGTCGAAGGTCTGGTTGACGACCCAGTCGGGGCGCGCGCCGGGACGATCGACCTTGTTCACGACCACCAGGGGCTTGAGCCCCTGGGCGAGCGCCTTGCGCGTCACGAAGCGCGTCTGCGGCATCGGGCCTTCCACCGCGTCGACCAGCAGCAGGACCCCGTCCACCATCGACAACACGCGTTCCACCTCGCCGCCGAAGTCGGCATGTCCGGGGGTGTCGACGATGTTGATGTGGGTGCCGCGGTAGCGGATGGCGCAGTTCTTGGCGAGGATGGTGATACCGCGCTCGCGCTCGAGCTCGTTCGAGTCCATCACCCGCTCCTGGACGTGCTCGTGCGCGGCGAAGGTGCCCGACTGCTGCAGCAGCTTGTCGACCAGCGTCGTCTTGCCGTGGTCGACGTGGGCGATGATCGCGATGTTGCGCCGGGCGCGGTTCATGGGGCCGCGCATTGTACGTTAATGAAGGGGGATGACCGACTCGTTTCTGGGTAAAATTTCCTCTCCCCAGTCCCCGTCATCAACCCGAGATCGAAACGCATGGACACCGCACTTCTATCCAAGACCGCGGCCGCGCTGGTCGCGAAAGGCAAAGGAATTCTCGCCGCCGACGAGTCGAGCGGCACCTGCGAGACCCGCTTCAAGTCGGTCGGCGTCGAATGCACCGAGGAGAACCGCCGGACCTACCGCGGCCTGCTTTTCACTACGCCGGGCGTCGAGCAGTACATCTCCGGGGTGATCCTCTTCGACGAGACCATCCGCCAGAAGACCAACGACGGCGTGCCGTTCGTGCAGTACCTCGCGAAGAAGGGAATCATCCCCGGCATCAAGGTCGACGCCGGCGCGAAGAACCTGCCGCTGCACCCCGGCGAGAAGGTCACCGAAGGCCTGGACAGCCTGCCGAAGCGCCTGGAGGAGTACTTCAAGCTCGGTGCGCGCTTCGCCAAGTGGCGCGCGGTGATCACCATCGGCCCTGGCCTCCCGACCCATGCCTGCATCTATGCCAACGCCCACGCGCTCGCGCGCTACGCCGCCGCCTGCCAGGAGGCTTCGATCGTTCCCATCATCGAGCCCGAGGTGCTGCTCGACGGCGACCACACGATCGAGCGC